>DASZXJ010000094.1:0-11570 GCA_035545895.1 Tepidisphaeraceae bacterium
GCCCGGTCCGCCGAGGAGCGATATCCGTGAACAAAGGCATCTTGACCGAAGCCAAGATTGGGGCTCTGCCCCAAACCCCGCCTCGTAAGCCTCTTTGCCAAATGGGTCTTGACGAGTAACGGTCTTTCATAGAAGAGGGTCTTGAGAGATTGTGGTACAGAGGACACGGATAAATACCGATAAGTCAAACGATCTTCTCTGTATCCTCTGTAATCTCGGTGGCTAAACAAAATGAATATCGACAAAACACTTAAGCCATCCGACTTATCAAAATTGCTTTCGCGTCTATTTGGCCTTGCAATAAACAAGCTGCAACGGCTCAATCGCGCGTGGGATAACTCGCGCGGCGCGCCGGTATTCACCGTCGATGGCCAATACACCGCCCGCGCGTGGACGCAGTGGACTCATGGCTTTCAATTTGGCTGTCCGCTGCTTGTTTATGAGATTACCGGCGACAAAAAACTGCTGGACCTGGCTCGCAAAAAAATCCTGGTCCACATGCCGCAGCACGTGACGCACATGGGCGTGCACGATCATGGGTTTAACAACATCTCCACCTTCGGCAATCTGCGCAGGCTCATGTTCGAAGGGAAGATCCCGCATAACGACTGGGAATTGAGGTATTACGAACTGGCCCTTAAAGCCAGCGGGGCAGTCCAGGCGGCACGGTGGGCCGGGGTTCGCGTCGATCATCCATCACCGCATTCCGCTGGCTCGACCCAGCTTGGCTACATCTATTCTTTCAATGGCCAGCAGTCTCTCTTCATCGATACCATGCGCACGCTGCGGTCGCTTTGCGTGGCGTGGCAGCTCGGTCAAAAGCTGCTGCACGAAAACGATCGGCAGGCCGACTTGCTCAAACGCGCGGTCCTGCATGCGCTGGTCACCAATCAATACCTCATGTATCACGGAGACTCTTCACAAACGTACGATGTTGCCGGCCGAACAGCACATGAGGCGATCTTCAATCGGACTGACGGTGTCTTTCGAAATCGCTCGACTCAGCAAGGCTATTCGCCGTTTTCCACATGGACGCGCGGTTTGGCGTGGGCCATGCTCGGATTTGCCGAACAACTCGAATTTCTGTCTCAAATTCCGGTTACCGAATTTCAGAAATCGACTGGCCTGTCAAAATCGAAAGTGATTTCCATGTTTGAACAAGCCGCCAGGCAGACTTGCGATCATTACATCAATGACTGTTCGGCCTCGGATGGAATCACATACTGGGACGATGGCGCACCCGGTCTGGCCAGGCTCGGCAATTGGCGCGACAGGCCAGCAGACCCGTTCAACAATTACGAGCCTGTCGATTCATCCGCCGGCGCAATCGCCAGCCAGGGACTTTTGCGCCTGGGGAATTATCTGGGAACCAAAGGAAAGAATTACACACAGGCCGGGCTGACGATCGCCAAAACGTTACTCGACGAACCTTACCTTTCGACGGATCGCCAACACCAAGGCTTGCTGTTGCACACGATTTATCATCGCCCCAATGGCTGGGACCACATCCCCAGGGGCAGCAAAATTCCGAACAGCGAATCCTGCATGTGGGGCGATTACCATCTGCTGGAACTGGCCGTCATGATTTGGAGATTATCCAAACGCGAGCAATATCCGACGTTTTTTAGCCTATGAAAATAGTGGGGATGAGCCTTCTTTCAAATTGCCTGTTCTGGCGGATTTTTATTCAGTTTCAGGGCGATGGCCTGACCACATGTGCAACAACTTCTGTTGGCGTGATAAAGAATATCATTGTTATCGGGGATCCATCCATTTCCTGCATATAATCTCTTATGCGATGTACGATCGCGGGCATGTTCTTTCTCGCGATGTTGACGATGGGGTTGGCCATAGCCAAGCCTCCGCCGGGGAGTCAGAAGCCGAGTTTGATTACGCCGGCCCCGCCGCCGGCGTCGTTGAGCCAGCCGCCACGGCAGTCGGGCAGTGTGTGGAATTCAATTCAAAGCGATGTCGATCGCAGCACTGGTTTCATTCAGGATGAATCGAGTTATCAGTTTGGCCACATGCAGCCGCCGCCGGTGGGGAAGGAATTTCAGCGGTTCATGGAAGAGCGTGAACGCCAGATGCGAATCGAACAGCGGGCGCGTCAAAAGGCCGGGCAAAAGCTTAGCCGCGAAGAACTGGATCGGCGGGAATATGAACTGTTCATTCACGCCGGCTTATCAACCACCAGCCTGCAAACGCTGGCGGATGAAGAGGCCCTGACCAAGGCCAAGGAACTGCGGAACAACCAGTTGATCGCCGCGCAAAACGATCGCGCAGCCGCGCTCAAAGATCGGCCCAACGACCGCGAACAAATCGAAAGCACCTATCAGAAGACCATTCAGGACATTCGCCGGCGTTATGAAACCGAGCGAGAACGGATTCTGGGATATGAACCGCCGTCAACGACGCAGGCGGCGCCGTAGTGTTCGGATTGATTGGAAAGATACGACGGGAGCGAACGCATCACGCAAGCGGGGCCGCTAAGCGGGAGTGGGACAGTTCGACTATCTCAATTCGTTTTTGCAATTCGGCGGGAATCCTTCATTGCTTTGCCGTTGCGTTTGCGCTGGACGCGGGGGCGGCCGAAGGCGTCGGTCTCGGTCATCACGCGGCTGGACCGCATGGGGTCGGCGACTTTTGACAGATCAAACAGTTCCGGCTCGTCGTTCTTTCCCCGCGTTGAATCGGTTTTCGGCGAAGTCAGGGCGTGCTCCAATCGCTTGCGGGCGTAGCCGACATACTCCTCGGACTGATCGATGCCGACATATTGCCGGCCTAGAAGTGCGGCGCTGACGACCGTCGTGCCGCTGCCATTGAATGGGTCCAGCACGACATCGCCGGGGTTGCTTGACGCGAGGATGATCCGGTTGAGCACGCCGATGGGCATCTGGCAGCCGTGCCATCCTTCGCGTTCCTTGAAGGTTCCGCAGACGCGCGATTCATACCAGACATCGCCGCCCGGTTCGAAATAGGCGTGCGGCGCGGTTTCCTGCGGGCGGAGAAACCAGGTGTCATCCGGCAACTTGCCCTTGGGGTTGGCGCGAGCGTCGGCATAGGTCGTCTGCCTTGCACTGGCGACGCGAACCGCATCGGCATTGAACGTCAGGTTCGTCATCCCGGGATCGGGCTTTTCCTTGGTGAAGTAAAGAATGTGCGTATGACTCTTGGCGAACATCTTTTTGGTCTGCTGGCCGAACGTGTAATGCCAGATGATCCAGTTGCGCATGTGAAAGCCGATTTTTCGCCGCGCCACATGACAAAGATCGGCCACAAATTCATCGCCGATCGCCAGGTAAAACGATCCCGTCGGCTTGAGGGCGCGATGAACGGCGCGCATCCATGTTTCCGACCAGTTGACGTATTCATCAACGTCTTTTTGATCGTCATAGCCGTGGTAGAGATAGCCGATATTGAACGGTGGATCTGCAAAGACCAGATCGACCCACCCTTCGGGTGCGTTATTCAGAATCTGGATGCTGTCGCCCTGACAGATCTGGTTGAGAGGCAGACCATCGATGAGATTCTGTGCGCGATCATTGCTGCCAATGCTTTTAAGTCCCTTGCGATACGCTTTTTTACGATCTTGCGTTATGTTCATGGGTTCATCAAATGAATGCCGGAGTCCTGCGAATTCTCGATGCCAACTGCAACCGTGCCCGGGAGGCGCTGCGAGTCCTGGAGGATTATGCCCGTTTTATTCTCAACGACGAGCCCACCTCCATGGCCCTGAAGCAGTTGCGGCACGACTTTCAGCGGGCTATCGCCTCGGTCGCGCCTGATGCGATCATACACCGCGACACGCCCGGGGACGTAGGAACAGGCTCAAAAACAACAACCGAGCTGAGCCGAGAGAATCTCGCCGCGGTTGTCACCGCAGCCGGAAAGCGCCTTGGCGAAGCGCTGCGAACGGTCGAAGAGTACCTGAAAATCGACCAACCGTCGAATGCCTCCCAAATCGAATCCATTCGCTATCGGTTTTACACATTGGAACAGAAAATTTCCCAAACATTGCACCATGCCGCTTGCGGCTTGGCGCGAATCCGGCTCTGCGTATTGATCACCGAATCCCAATGCAAACACTCCTGGCTGCAAACGGCCGAGCAAGCCATTGCCGGCGGGGCAGATTGTTTGCAACTGCGCGAAAAATCGCTCGACGGAGGCGAACTGCTCAAACGGGCGCGGCCATTTGTCCAGCTTTGCAAAAAGCACAAGGTCGTCAGCATCATCAACGATCGGCCTGATATCGCCATGCTCAGCGATGCCGATGGCGTGCACGTGGGCCAAGGTGATTTGCCCTGTGTTGAAGCAAGGAAAATCGTCGATTCGCAAAAAATCGTGGGCGTCAGCACGCACAATCTCGAACAAGCCAGGCAGGCGATGCTGGACGGAGCGGATTACATTGGCATCGGGCCGATCTTCAAAAGTCCGACCAAGCCGCGCGATTTTCTGCCCGGACTCGATTTTGCAAAACAGGTGGCCGGCGCGAATTTGCCCATTCCCGCCATCGCGATTGCGGGCATTACGGTGGATAATGTCGATGAAGTTCTAAATACCGGAATTCGCGCAATTGCCGTAACGGCTGCGGTGATTGGCTGTGATAATGTGCAGGCTGCTGCGAAACAATTGAAAGAAAAAATCAGCCACAAAGCACACAGAGAGCACAGAGACAAAACTTAGATTCAATCTCTGTGTCCTCCGTGACCTCCGTGGCTAAAAAGTTGTTAAAGGGAAATGGATGTCCCAGGACACTGTAACAGTTGAAGCATCTTCCGCCAAGCCGAAGGGAAATTCGGTCGTTTCTTCCGCCAAGTTGATTGGCGCGATTACATTTCTCAGTCGAATTCTCGGCATGGCGCGCGAAAGCATCGCAGCCAACTATTTCGGGGCGAATGTCGTTTATTCGGCGTTCACCTTTGCGTTTACGGTTCCCAACCTGTTTCGAAAATTGCTTGGCGAAGGCGCGCTATCCGCGGCGTTTATTCCGCTTTACGCCCAAGCCGTCAAAGCAGAGCGCAGCGGCGCCAGCGATCTGCCCGCCAACGATTTTGCCGCCGCCAGCGTCAATCTGCTTTGTGCCATTTTGCTCGGATTGACCGTTATCGGCGAAGCAATTCTCGTGCTGATCGTGCTGCTGATCCCGATGCGCCCCGACCGGCTGCTGGCGATGCAGTTGACCATCATCATGCTGCCTTACGTGCTGATGGTGTGTGGGGCAGCGTTTATCGGCTCGATATTACAGGTGCACGAGCGATTCGCCGCCATCACATTTACCGCGGTCGTGTCGAATGTCTGCCTGATTGTCGCGATGATCGCGGCGGCACGGATTTACGACCTGAACACCGATGCCGGGCAAATCGCGGCCGTGCGGTGGTTGTCGTTTTCAGTTCTCGTGGCGGGGGTCGTTCAAATTTTGATCTTGCTGCCATCGCTGCGCGCGGTTGGTTTTCGGTTTCGCGCGATGCTGCATTTCATGACGCCGGCCGTGCGGAAAATGGTGCAGATGACGATTCCCGTGGCGCTGGGCGCGGGCGTGTTGCAGGTGTCAACTTTGCTCGACAAATCGATCGCGTTTTACCTGTCGCGCGAAGGTGTGAACACGCACATGACGCTGCTCGGCTACTCGATCTGGCTGCCGATGGCCGAAGGCGCGACCCAGCGATTGAACTGGGCGCAATATCTCTATCAGTTTCCGCTTGGCGTCTTTGCAATCGCGCTGGCGACGGCGATTTTTCCCAAGCTCAGCGCAGATGCCCATGACCCGGGTCGCGAGCAGTTCAAAGCAGTTTTGCGCCAAGGCGTGCAGGCGTCGCTGTTTATTGGTTTGCCCGCCAGTGTCGGAATGATTGTCGTGCGCTATCCGGCGGTACAGTTTCTTTTTCAGCATGGCAATTTCACGGCTGAGGATACACGGCTGGTGGCGCTATCGACCGCCATTTATTCCGCAGCCATCTGGGCATTCAGCCTTCAACAGATTCTCAACCGTGCCTATTACGCGCTGCACGATACCACCGCACCGCTGATCTGGGGCATCGTCAATCTGGTGATGAACATCGTCATCGAAATTCCGCTGCTCTGGACCAGCCTCGGCGAAAGCGCGATGGCGGTCGGCACGCTGGTCAGCTTTGCGTTGCAAGCCATCGCGATGCTTTGGATACTGGATCGCCGGGTCGGAGGACTCGGTCTGACGAAGAATGTTGGACCGATCATCAAAATGATCCTGGCGACACTGCTCATGTGGATCATCTGCGTGGTCGTTCAGCATCTGCCGATCTATCCGCATGGTGAGCGAAAATTGATCTGGGCCTGTCAGTTGGCCCTGACGGTATTGGTCGGCGGCTTGAGCTATTTCGCGGCGTGCGCGGCGATGGGCCTCGATGTCACCACACATATCCGGCGGCGAGCAAGGCCACTCAAAACAGATTGAGGTTCGCTTTCGTTTTTTTGAACCTGCCGCGGTCGAGAATTTCCAATAGAAACTGGATTTGCGCGTTCATGCGGGCAAAATATCAGCAATGCATCGGCCCATCCAAGTTCGACGTTGTCAGGTCAGTGAAATCATCGATCTGCGCTGGCGGATTCTCCGGGCCGGGCTTGCGCGGGAGACGGCGTTTTTTGATGGGGACAACGAGCCCACGACCTATCACTTCGCCGCTGAGGATGTTGGCCGGATTGTCGGCTGTGCGACATTGCTTCGCCGGCTATGGCAAGATATGCCCGCCTGGCAATTGCGGGGAATGGCGGTCGAGCCGGCGTTACAGGGCAGGGGCGTGGGAAGTTTGCTTCTGAAAATGGTCGATCAAACGGTGAGATTAGAAAGCCACAGCATGCAATTGTGGTGCAACGCCCGCTCGCCTGCCGTGCAGTTTTACCGCAAATCCTGCTGGGAAACGTTCGGCGATGAATTCGATATTCCAACTGCGGGCCCGCATCTCAAAATGACGAAACTGCTCACGAAAGCCGATCGAATTACTTCCGCATAAACTTATTATTTGAAAGAATTTACAAACCGAAGAATAAAATTCCTATAACTCTTATAGGGTTAGAAGTCATTTGTTTATTGCTTCGTTAGGGGTTGCACGGATATGCTTCCACTTTTCGGTCCTGCGGACTGCTGCTAAAGAGAGCGTTATGACGTTAACCGCGATCAAACCCGCTAACTCTCAAACCGCGCCAAAACGGCGCGGAAAGCTGGCGTTGAACCAGATTGTCTGCGGATTCAGGGGCGGCGATCGCGTGCTCGATGGAGTCAACCTCAACTGCGAAAGCGGCGAATTTGTCGTCGTCGTCGGGCCCAGCGGATCAGGAAAAACAACCCTCTTGAACGTCGCTGCGGGAATGATCAAAGCCGATGACGGCAGCGCCACACTCGACGGCCAACCCATCGACGGGCCCGGCCCGGATCGAGCCATGGTCTTCCAGGAACATGGCCTGTTCCCCTGGCTCTCAGCCGCGCAAAACATCGAATTTGGCCTGAAGATGGCCGGCGGATTGTCCAAATCCGACCGCAAACGACGCGTCAGTGAAGCGCTCGCCAGCGTGCATCTGCTCAACAGCGGCGACAAGCTCGTGCACGAATTGTCCGGCGGAATGAAACAGCGCGTCGCCATCGCTCGCGCGCTGGTCATGGACCCGGCGGTATTGCTAATGGATGAACCGTTCGCAGCCCTGGATGCGCAAACGCGCACGCTGCTTCACGCGCAGCTTCAGGAATTATGGTGTCAAACGCACAAAACTGTTTTGTTCGTGACACACTCGGTTGGAGAGGCTGTGCGCCTGGCGGATCGGATCGTCGTGCTCAGTGCCCATCCGGCCCGCGTCAGAAGAGAAATTCGCATTGATCTGCCACACCCGAGGAATTTTGACAGCCCTGAGATCGGGCAACTCGTACACCTGGTTCGTAGAGAGATTGAGGAAGAGGTTAATCGTGTCAACGCAAAGCTTGCAGGGGATTTCTGGAAACCAACCGCGCCCGTTTCGGGAGAAACGTCCGGTTTTGGCGATGGGATTTAGTTGGCGCCCCGCTAACGCCCACGGTTTCGCCGTGGGTCTTCTATTTACGATCGTGCTGATTTTCGCGGTCGGTTGCAACAAATCCGATTCATCCGCTGCGCCCACGTCACTTAAGGAACTTCGACTGGGTTATTTCGCCAACGCGACCCATGGGCAAGCTGTTCTGGGAGTGGATTCCGGTGAATTTGCCAAGGCCATCGCGCCGGCGGAAATCAAAACCAAGGTCTTCAACGCCGGTCCTTCACTGATCGAAGCGTTGTTCGCCGGCGAGATTGATGTTGGCTACGTTGGTCCCGGGCCAACGCTTTCAGCGCACGAAAAAAGCAAGGGGCAGGGCATTCGCGTGATCAGCGGCGCCGCCGCCGATGGCGTGGTGATTGTCGCGAGGAAAGATTCGGGGATTGAAACGCTGAAGGATCTGGTCGGCAAGAAGATCGCCACGCCGCAGCGCGGCAACACGCAGGATATCGCGGCCAGGCATTACCTGACGGCCGTACTTGGGCAGAAGGATCACGACAATATTCTGGCGATCGCCAATGCCGAGCAATCGGGCATGATGGCGCGCGGTGAGATCGATGTGGCCTGGGCTCCCGAGCCGTGGGGCGCGAGGCTTGTCGCTGAAACCGGCGGAAAAATCATCGCCGAGGAAAAAGACCTGTGGCCCAACCATGATTTTTCACTCACGGTCCTCGTGACGACCCCGGCCTTCGCCAAGGAACATCCCGATGCGCTTCGAAAAATTCTGGCGGTTCATCAGCAATGGACCAGGCGATTGAATACCGATCTGGCGACTCAATTGCCTTTGCTTGAGTCTGCGCTTTTCAAATTGACCAACAAGCAGCTTCCACCGGGTGTATTGGCTGATGCAATCAAACGGGTGAAGTTTACGGACGATCCGCTGATGGAGACCTTCCAAACCATGGGACAGTGGGCTTACGACCTGCAATTTGCCCAGCAGCCGCCAAAGCTGGACAATCTGTTTGATTTGACGATCGCCAAACAGTTGCGGGACCCATCACACTAATGCCGGCGCGCTCGACAATCCTGGCCACCTTGCGCCACGCGCTGATCTGGCTCGTCATTCTGGGTTTGTGGGAAGGCGCATATCGGGTGATTGGGTGGAGGCCATGGATCTTTCCAGCGCCAAGCCATGTGATCGATTCAATGCTGGGCATGCTCAATGTCCATACGGCATTTGGCGATGAATTTCATTCCGGCTGGCCAAAGCCCCTGGAAGCGGGCCATGTTCCCGGCGGGCTGGTCGTCGCCTGCATGGTCAGCGCCATACGACTGGCGATCGGATTCGCCCTGAGCATCGCTCTTGGCGGCCTGCTCGGCATGGCGATGTGGCGCTTTCAGGCGCTGGACGATTTTCTTGGCCCATTTCTTCTTGGGTTACAAACCCTGCCCAGCGTTTGCTGGGTGCCTCTGGGCATCGTGACTTTCGGGTTGAACGAGCGCGGTGTGATGTTTGTTCTGGTGATGGGCAGTTTTTCCGCCATTGCAATCGCACTGCGAGATGGATTGCGAACCATGCCGCCACTATACCGTCGCGCCGGATTGATGCTTGGCGCAACCGGATGGAAGCTCTATCGCCACGTATTATTGCCCGCGAGCCTGCCTGCTTTTGCGACAAGCCTGCGACAGGGATTCAGCTTCGCATGGCGGTCTTTGCTCGGGGCGGAATTGATCTTTTCGGTCGTCAACCACGGCCTGGGCTTTTTGCTTCAAAACGCACGTGAAATCGGCGGACCTTCCGATGTGATTGCGGTGATGATCGTCATGATCATGATCGGAATGCTGGCGGATCGCTGGTTTTTTGCGAAATTGCAGCGTTCAATAAATACCCGATTCGGGTTGGGGTGACATCGCGTATCATTAAATGGATGAGGGCCACCACGCGATTCACACTGTTGATTGTCCTCGCTCTGGCAGGTCTCGCCGATGCACAAGTAACGGTGAGCCAGGCCGACTCGGTCATTCAACGCAAGTATTTCGATCCGAATAATCGTCCCGGCGACATGCCGAAATTAAATCCGCGCGAATCGGCGGTCACACAATCCTTTTTCGGCGCCGACAGCCGCGTGGGCGGAGCGGTGGTTCGTAAAAAACAAATCGGCGACGAATGGCAGGCCTGGGTGAAGGTGGATACGGTCCGCATGACCTTGCAGATGCGCGTGACGATCTGGTTGCCGAACAATCCCGTTCCCAAGCTCGTGAACCACGAGGAAGGCCATCGCAGAATTGCGGAATTGTATTATCAGGACGCCGAACCGACGGCTCGGGAACTGGCGGATCATTTGCTCGGCCAGGAAATCACGGGCAAGGGCGCCAACCCCGAGGCCGCCGCCGATAACGCGCTCAAAGAAGCCGCCGAAACTCTGGGCCAGCAATATATGGGCCGCATCGACATCCCCTGCGGCAAAGCAGAGGACCTGTTCGACGAAATCACCATTCACGGAACCAATGCGATCAGAGAGGAAGAAGCCATCAAGCAGGCGATCAATCGGGTTGCGAATGACTCTGTGCCCGCCGGATCATCGCCGTGATCTGGGCGTTGGCATTGATAACGATCAACTGAACTTTTGGATGTTCCCGGGCAAATACACGAAAAATTTCGTCGGCGAATGCCGGGCCAATCGAATCAACTTCTTTGAAGTCCAGCAGCACTTCATCAAAACGTTCGATTCGCGCCAGCACTCGTTTGGCGGAAGAGCGGGATAGAAGGTTTTCATCTCCAAATGCCGCGAGCCGCAGCGGCACTTGTGTTTTTGCGAATCGATAATCTTCCGGCCCACTACTATATCGGGCGAACACGCTTTCCAGGTTTCGCCGTGCTGGATGTAATAAGATCATCGTTATGGACGTGCCCTTGAGCTGTTTGGATGCCAATTCGACAAACCAGTCATCGGAAATTGCCGTTCTGGTGAAGAGCAGATCCGATGAACGAATTGAAAAACAGTCAAACATGCGCGAAGTGAAAAATACGCCTTCCCCAGTGTGCCTTTTAGGATCGGTCGTGAATTTCTCTTTCCCCAATTCCAGCAGAGATTGCCGCAAGTCGTCCAGATGTAATGCAGAGGCGATCTTCTGAAAAATTCCAATTCCGTTGTCAGTGAGCTTCAGAGTTGTTGAAATCGCTGTGCGCCAGATTTCAACGTGAAGATTTGTTGCGCCGGAATGATCAATCACATTATTGATCATTTCGGTAGCACCGTAATTCAGTATTTCTTTTTCTACCGATGCCAATTGAGTAATCCGATCTTTGAAAAACAGTTCCCAGACACGATCCTCACTGAGGGCTTCAGCCAGCGAAAAGTCGGCTGAATGCTTATCGGATTGGGTGAGACGATAATGAGTCCATCGTCGCTCACCGCTCGATTGAACGATGCCATCTTGAATAAGAGCGGCCGCTAGAGCGGTTTTCAGATGACTGTACACCTATCCTGCGGTAGGCTGAGCCGATCACCTGCTGTTGGAGGTGTGGCATGGAGGGCTTGTCGTTGGATCTTCGGGAGCGGATTTGCACCGCGTGCGATGAACAGACGGAAACG
>DASZXJ010000095.1:0-14623 GCA_035545895.1 Tepidisphaeraceae bacterium
GCCATCAAAAATCTCCTCGACTCAAAGGACGTCGAGGAGATGGTTCGCGCGATCGAAGGAAATAACTGGGCGTCGAGGCTTTAGTCCGCATGATGCTCAGTCACAGTACCGTGGTCGTCTTCGTGAACGACGACTGTTTCATGTTTGTCGCTTTGCTGGCCGGCAATGTAGCCGGCGCCCGCGCCGGCAGCACCTGCCGCTGCAAGCAGGCAACCGCTGACGCCCGTGCAGGTCAGACAGGTCAGCAGCGTTAAGACGACGCCTCGCACGGTGCGAATCGTGATGATGTTTCGTTCATGCGTCATGACATCTCCGTTCGTATTACTGCGAGATGGTAGGACCGATTGCCAACAGCTCAGCATCAGGCCAATTGCCTCTTCATATATGCGACTTGCCCGGAGGTGAATTGGAGAACTGGGCGCGCCGCTCCCGAGTTGTTCGAATTGAAACGAACTTTCTTGGAGGATTGGAAGCTCACAGGGCAAATCGTCGAGACCAGCGATAAATCTTCTCGACGGCTGAGATGGCAGTGGCGCGCATTCCGTTCGGCGAGGCTTGGAATGGACCGGGGATGGAGACTTCCTTGCCGCGCAGACCATTTTTGAAATGGTAAACGCCGGGGTTGGATTCAGGATCGATGCCGCCGAGGTCGTAATAGCGCATTCCGCGCTGCTGGGCGGCAAGAATCATTTGCCATTGCAGCAGGTAGGCGGCTTTGTTTTTCAATCCGGCATCAGCGGTGGCGGCGAGCAATGAAACGCCGGTGTCGCCGAGCATGCTCGATAGATGTCCAGCCACCGGCACGCCGTCGGCCTCGGCCAACGCGACCAGATACCCTTCATCGCTGATCATTCTTGCGCGCACATCGCAATAAAATCCGGCTCCGCGTTCAACATTGAAATGTTTACGCTGGATGAACTGGTTGAACATCTGGCGGAAATGTTCGAAAAGTTCCGGTTCGTTGCCGATCCTGATTTTCAGGTTCTGCCGTTCGGAGTTGTTCAGGCAATTGCGCCATTTCTGTTCGAGTGCTTTGCGCACCTCGGCAGCGGGACGATTGATGTCCAGCACCAGCGTGCGATAAGGGGGAGGCCAGGGACTGTCCTGGAAACCTGAAGCGCGGTAACTGTCGCACACGTCCGCAAAGCGCTCGGGTGGTTCGAGCGGGGGAAGAATTCGCAGCGTGCAGCCGCGGCGATTGATGTATTCCTCGCGCAGCGCAGCCAGGGAGATATCAAGTGATGCCCGGTCGTCTGAGCGGCCGCGGCGCGTGAGTGGTCCGCCGCCGACATAGGCGATTCCTGTCTTGAGGATGGGCAGGGTCTTGAGCCTGACTTCCGCCAGCCCGACCAAATCCGAGCCGACTTTGACCGCGACATGTTCGATTTTGGCGTTAAAGGATCCTGCCGATACCACGCCGTAGGTCCAACTGTGTCGATAGTTGAAATCCTTGAATTGTGATGCGAGACGATCCCACTCCTGGCGCTCATTGATTTGAATCAGCGTCCCTGCCGATGTGGCCGCCCGGGGCCAGGAAGTTCTCTCTATTGCTGTCACGAGGTTTTTGGGACCGTGATGAAGGTAAAGTTCATGGTCGCTCAATGAGGTCGTACGGCATTGCATCATAAACTCCGTTACCGGTCAATTCCCCTTTCCCTAGGGGGAATCCTACATTCTCGATCTCGTGTTCATCGACGAAATCTACGCGTTGGTTCAGCATCCTGAACTCAGAACGCCTTTTTCCATGATCCGGTAATCCGCGTCATCATGCCTTTTTCCCCTTTGGGCATCGGATTTATCCTGATCGACGGTAATTAGAGATCGAGCCGAAGGGCCGATAATTCCAAAAAAGCAAAAGGGCGGATTCGCAGCCGCTACATATTGGTGCGTGAACCTCCGGGCTTAGACGGGTATTCTACACCGCACTTGCCAATGGGGCGTGGCTACCTGACTGATATTGATAAGATGCGGTATCTGGACGTTCGCCCTGTATCAATCCTGACGATTGTTTTACCTAAGCTGCGGCGGTGCACTCCAAAATAGTCTTCGAGATGAATTTCAGGCGGCGGTCCGCAGGGCCGCGTTCACAACCGATGGTTCGGCAAAATGTAAGGCGTGTTCTTTCCGTGGCAACCCACATTGGCGCTGGCAAACATCGTGAAAAGCAAACTCAGGATAAAAAGTCGCCGAAACATGGGGGCCGCCTTTTGGTTGAGGTTAATCCGCCTTATCCCGAAGTTGCCGGCCTTGATCGATCTGTTCCTGTCCCAGCTTTTCCTGAGCGCGGCCTTGCGCCATCAGCCGGTCGCCTTCAGGATTATCGCCCTGATCCTTGATCGTTTGTCCGCGCGTCTGCAATGCGCGGCCGTCGGCGACATTCTTTTCGCCCTGGCGAATCATGATGCCCGCGTCTTCCATGCGCTGGGCGCGCACCATCGTGTGCTGGCCTTCGGTTTCGTTGGTGCAGCCTGAAATGCTTGCCATACCGATGACGGATAAGACTGCGATTGCCGCTGTCGTCTGAATTCGATTCATTTCGTGCTCCTGGACTGGGTTGGATTCAGTGCCTTTTGAAAAACTGCACGGCTCGCTCGTGTTTCTCCGCCGCGGCCCGGCTGGCGAACGTTCCCAGATTCCGGGCTTTGCCGGTTTTTGGATTCCTTTTTCGGGAGTAAAGCCGGTATTCTCCGTTCTTCAGTTTGCGGATCATGATTGCACCTCGGTGGATTATTGGAGATCGCGCATTCACCAGCCATCGAGTCGAAGGCGGAAACGTGCATCAGGTTCGGCCCGATTTGCAGGCGGCATGTTTGCAGTGCAATGCCCGCTGCTGTTAAATCATCTGCATGGCGCTTGAAGTGACTCCCATCGATCGCGTGGCGAACATCGACCGCGACAGTTTTCAATCCAGATACGCCCGGCAAAGCAGGCCGCTGGTCATTGAAGGACTCAGCCGATTCTGGCCGGCTTATAACAAGTGGACACTCGACTATTTCAAAAGCGTGTGCGGCGACACCGTCGTGCCGCTTTATGATGGTTCGAAAGCCGATGCCAGCAAAAAGGTGAATGAACCGGCGGCGCGAATGAAGTTCAGCGAATATCTGGACCTGATTGCCAGTGGCCCCACTGACCTGCGAATGTTCACGTTCAATGTGGTCGATCATTTGCCCCAGGTTAAAACTGACTTCATCAAGCCGGACCTGTGCCGATTTTTCGTGGACCGTTTTCCGATGATGTTTTTTGGCGGGCAGGGATCGAAAGTCTTTTTGCATTATGACATTGATGTACCTCATATCTTTTTAACGCAGTTTCATGGATCCAAACGAGTGCTGCTGTTTCCGCCGAAGTGCACGCCTCGGCTGTACAAACTTCCGTTAAGCTGGCACGCGATCGAGGATATTGACTGGTGGAATCCCGATCTGGAAAAATATCCCGCGCTGCGCGGAGTGAAGGGAATGACGACGATTCTCAAGCATGGCGAGACGCTTTATATGCCGCCTGGGTGGTGGCATTACATGGAATACATCGAAGGGGGTTTTGCGGTGGCCTTGCGTGCGGTATCACTGCCTTGGCGGATATTTGAGGGGATATGGAATGTAACGATTGTGCGGACGGTCGATAATTTGCTTCGCAAACATGTAGGCCGGAAGTGGTTTGATTACAAGGAACGCCGGGCGTATGAAAAATCTAACCAATACGCCTTGCGTCATGTCTTACCAGAGGCGGACCAGGCTCCGGTCATATAGATATTCCACCTGGCCGTGAGTAAGCTTTGATTGCTTTTTCAGGTGGTTCCAAACGAGCGAGGCGAAAATGAAATTTAAGCAATATCTGGCAGCGGGTCTGTTCGCAATGATATTGGCGGCATCGGTTCGCGCGGATGAAATCATCGACAATCCACAATATCAATCCTGGGCCAAACACAAGCCCGGTACGTCGGTGACGTTGCAGAGCGATATGGTGGCGGGCACACTGTCACAGTCCCGGCAGACCATGCAGACGCTTGTTTCGATCGACGAAAACAATGCCACCGTGCAAATGACCATGGATATGGGTCCCAGCGCTCCGGCGTTGCGCCAAATCTCCCTGATTCCAGCCAAGGTCGAGAAATCCCGCGAGGGAATCCCCCTGAATTACGCCGGAACACTCAAGGAAATCGGCAAAGAAACGGTTCAGATTGCGGGAAAGTCTTACAATTGTGTCGTAACTGAATTCACCGGACGCAACGCACAGGGCACCGCGGTGGGCAAATTCTGGCGCACCGTCGAGATTCCGGGCGGCATGGCGAAGATGGAATTGACCGTCACCGCCCGAGGCACGCAGAATCTCAAGACCACCGTTCTGACGATGGAACTGAAGTAATGACGCCCGCCAGCCAGAAACCCGCGCCCGATGATCCGCAGGCGTGGAAAGTCCTTGATTCCAAATACATCTCCAAGCGACCCTGGCTTACCGTTCGTCAGGATTGCGTTCAATTGCCCTCGGGCGCGACCATCGACGAATATTATGTGCTGGAATACTCCGAGTGGATCAATGTGCTGGCGATTACAGACGATGACTACATCGTCATGGTGCGCCAGTATCGTCATCCGCTGCAACAGGTTTACCTGGAATTGCCCGGCGGGGTCGTGGATGCGTCCGACGTCAATCCCGAAGCTGCCGCCAAGCGCGAACTCCTCGAAGAAACCGGTTACGGCGGCGGCACTTGGGAGCATTTCATGTCCCTTTCCGCCAATCCCTCCACGCACACCAATCTGACACATAGCTTCCTGGCGCGCAGCGTGGTCAAGCTGCAGGAGCATGCTCAGGAACACACAGAAGACCTGCGGACGCATTTGCTGAAACTCGAAGAAGTGCAGCGCATTGTGCTGAATGGCGGAATCATTCAAGCGTTGCATGCGGCGCCGCTGCTGAAGTATTTTCTTTTGCGCAATACGCTGAAGTAGACGTCGGCTCACATATTTACGGCACGGGGGTACGATGAAAGGCTGGACCGATGCCCGGAATGCGGGGCTGGAATTCCTCCTGATGTTGCGGCAAATTAGCGATTACATGCCAAAGCAAACGTCGAAAGTTGATGTATACATCGCAAAATCCCAGCCGTTTTCCCGTCCCATTCTGATCAAAATTCGCTCGCTCTTTCACAAGGCCTGTCCAGAGGTCGAGGAAGCAATCAAATGGAACGTTCCATTCTTTCAGTACAAAGGAAACCTGGGGATGATGGCGGCATTCAAGCAGCATGTGCGGTGGGGGCTGTGGCGATCGGGTCAACTGAAAAAGCCCGCCGGCGTCAATGTTTCGATGGGCGGCGACAAATTCACGCGCGTGTCTGAATTGCCGTCTGACCAGGTAATCCTCGATCTAATCAAGCAGGCGATGGAATTAAACGAGAAGGGCATCAAGTCTTCGCCTCGCCCCGCCAGGCGCCCGGTGCCGAAAACTCCGCCGATTCTCACGGCAGCGCTCAGAAGAAACTCCAAAGCCGCCGCGGGTTTCAAATCGCTCGCTCCCAGTCACCGGCGCGAATACATCGAATGGATCAACGAAGCCAAGCAGGAAGAAACCCGCCAGCGCCGAGTTGTCCAAGCCATCCAATGGATCGCCCAGGGAAAATCGCGAAACTGGAAATATGAAAAACGATAAGACTGCTGATTCTGGTAATAAATTAGGGCGCAGTTGATTCGTTTAGCGCTGCCGCTTGCGGCGGGCTCCGTTGTCCAAATCCCGCCGCAAGCGGCGGCGCTAAACAGAGCTATTCCGTGATTCCCGGGTCCGGCGGATCGATCCCCAGCGCCGTCGCCAGGTCGGTCAGGTGTTCCTGTTCCTGAACCACGATCTCGCGGAGGACTTCGCTGAGCGCGAATTCGTTCATCGCGTCGGCCTGGCGGATGCGCCGGCGATACTGGGCGATGGTCACCTTTTCGTTCTCCAGATCGGCCTTGAGCATCTCCTCGGCCTTCTCGGAAGTCTTCACCGGCTTGGGCGTGGTGGTAGGCATGCCGCCGAGGTAATCGATCTGGTCCGAAATCTTCAATGCGTGATCGAGTTCTTCGGAGGCATGTTTTTCGAGTTCCTTAGCGATGTTCATGTACTGGGCGCCTTTGATTACCTTGCTGTACACGACATACGCGATGACTGCCTGGTATTCCCGGGCGAGATCCTCGTTCAAAAGTTCGATCATCTGTTTACGAGTCAATGGTTTCCCGTCCATGCTATCTCCCTGCAAGAGTTGGATAGAGCGTATTCAATCGTGCGTCGCAGGGGATCAGGGCGGGACCGATAGCGCGGGCATATGGTTTGTCATGGCTGAGATACGCACCCGCCGCTGGAACGACCCGGTTGAAGCTGAAGATGGTTCGCGCATCCTGGTTTGCCGCTACCGGCCGCGAGGTGTGAGCAAGGCGGATGAAACCTGGGACCAGTGGTTGCCAGACTTGGGACCAAGCAAGCAGTTGCACGCGGCCGTCTACGGCAAGAACGGCTCGGAAGGCGTGCCCTGGTCGGTTTATCGGTCGGCCTATCTCAAGGAAATGCGCGAGCAGCGCGATCTCATTGCCTCTCTTGCTGAAAAGGTATCTCAGGGGCAGACGATTACGCTGTTGTGCTCCTCGGCCTGCGAGCGCGCGGAGCGATGTCATCGCAGCTTGTTGAAATCCTTAATTGAACAGAAAATTGTCGATGAGGCGCATTAACTTGCCACGCGTTGGCCTTGTCGTATGATCCCACCAAGATGGCATCGCAACTGGTACAGGATGTGGGACAGCGGACGCTGAATTCGCTGGCCTTGTTCGGGGACTTCTTCACGTTTTGCTTTCGCACATTCATGTGGCTGGGCGGGGGGATGTTCTCGCGGAAGAATCTGCGATTGATCCTGCCTCAAATGTATGAGGTGGGGGTGCGGTCGGTGCCGGTGGTCGCAGTCACCGGCGCGTTCATCGGCATGGTGCTTTCGGTTGAAACGCATACGCAGTTCAAGGCCATCGGTCAGGAAAACCGGATGGGGACGGTTATCAACCTGTCGGTGGTGAAACAGATTGGCCCTGTGCTGGCGGCAGTGATGGTGGCGGGGCGCGTCGGTGGGGCACTCACCGCCGAACTGGGAACGATGAACGTCACCGAACAGCTTGATGCCCTTCGCGTGATGGGGGCCGACCCCATTCGCGTGCTGGTCGTGCCTCGATTCATCGCCTGTGTGTTGCTCACCCCGATCCTGACGATTTACAGCGACTTGCTCGGCGTGCTGGGCGGGTGGTTGATCTCCGTCAAAATGCTGCACGTGCCCAATGGGCCATATTGGCATTACTCGGCGCTGGGCGTGGACAACTGGCAGGTCTTTGAAGGAATTTCCAAAGCATTCTTCTTCGGAGCAGCCATCGGACTGATCAGTTGCTGGAAAGGATTTACCAGCGGCGCCGGCGCCAGCGGGGTGGGGCGCGCCTGCACCGAAAGCTTCGTCACCAGCTTCCTGGCGATCATTGTCATCAATTTCTTCTCCGCCAAGCTCCTTCAGGAATGGTATCTGGCACTGTTTGGCGTGCGAACGTTATTCGGATAAGAAAATGAAGGACGGAGCCAGCAATTTCATCCTTCATCCTTCCGCCTTCATCCTTGGATTCCATGCCCATCGTTGAACTTCGCAATGTCCATAAGGCTTTTGGCCGGCATGTCGTGCTGGCGGGGGTATCGCTTTCGGTCAACAAAGGCGAGTGCCTGGTCATTATCGGCGCCAGCGGCAGCGGCAAGAGCGTCATGCTTAAACACATCGTCGGTCTTTTACAGCCCGACGCAGGCGAAGTCTGGTTTGATGGCCACCGGATCGACGAACTCGCCGAACGAAAATTGATGCAGATTCGCAAGCATTTTGGCTTTCTCTTTCAGATGGGCGCGCTGTTCGATTCCGCAACCGTTTTCGAAAACATCGCGTTTCCATTAATCGAGCACACGACCAATTCGCCGGAGCAGATCAAGCAGATCGTGCAGGAAAAGTTGCAACTGGTGGGCCTGCCCGAAACCGCCAAGAAGATGCCCGCCGAGCTTTCCGGCGGACAGAAAAAACGCATCGCACTCGCCCGCGCCATCGCGCTGAACCCTCAGGTTGTTCTTTACGATGAGCCGACCACCGGGCTGGACCCGGTTCGCGCGGATGTCATCAACGAACTCATCATCAAGCTACAAAAGCAGCTAAAAATCACGAGCATCGTCGTCACTCACGACATGGCCAGCGCGTTCAAGGTGGCGGACCGCATCGTTATGCTCCATGAGGGAAAGCTGGTCTTTGACGGCACGCCAAAGCAGATTCAGGAAGAGACCAACCCCATCATCAAGCACTTCGTGGCCGGCGAGGCATCGGAAGCAGAACTGGCCATGGTTAAAGGGGCGGTCACCCAAATCTCAACCAGCGAATCGCCCGCTAGGAAATAATGTGCAGTCGTCATTTGAAATGTGCCATGGGCTTTCAGCCCATGAACACGGGCTGAAAGCCCGTGTCACATTGTAAATGTACTATCACCGTTTGAACGATTGCACGTTCACCGATTCGATTTTCCCTCCTCGCGTTACGAACCTCCCGACAAATGTTTGTCCCTGCTTCATCACGCACTTGATTTGCGGCAGATTTTCTCCGCGCGGCGTTTCGATCGAATAGACATAACCGGCCCGGGTCAGCACATCGGTCTGCTCCATCGCGGTTTTTAGCAAACCCGGCGGCAGCCAATCGGTTGTCGCGATCTTCAATTGCTCGTCTCTTGCCGATTGCGCAAATGTCGCAAAATCGGCGAACGTCTGTTTCTGGAGGTGGGCCCGGCCCAGAAAGCTGGTGAGCGTGGATACATTGGCCTGGGTATACAAATCAATCGTCGGATTGTCCGGCAGCTTGGTCCAATACTGCTTCCAATCCTGCTCAAAACCTTCCGTGCTGCCAAACGCATCGTTCCATGCCTGTTGCCAGCCCGTGCCTTGCCCCAGTGCGCCGATGAAACTGCCCAATGCTTTTTGATATTTCCCTTGTTCGCCATGCGCCAGAAACTGCACCATCGACCACCCCTGGTCATAGTTGATGATCGCCAGTTCTGAATTCCATTGATCGCGCGTCAGAGACATGAGCTGCGAGGCGGGTTTGAACTGGTCGGCTGTCAGCGTTTCGCGAATGCGTTGTAATCGCCATTGCGGGATCACGCCGCTGACAAATCCATCGCCGGTGAACAATGCTTCGCCGAAGTATTCCGCCAGTCCTTCGTTGATCCACATGGGCAGGTCGCCGCGGATGACCTGGTCGGCAAACTGGTGGAAACCCTCATGCTGCACGGTGTGCCATGTGCGGGCGTCGGCGTTTTTCGCGAGCACGACCAGTTCGCGGCCGTTGTAATATCCCGCAGCCGTTTTCGGCGCGCCGGTGGCGTAAAAATCGTCGGGGTTGCTGTACAGGTAAACCGGCATGCGTTTATCGATCGCGCCGGCAAAATCGCGCGTGCGATTGGCATATTCCTCGGCCATGCGGGTCATGCGCATGGCGGCTTCGCGAACGTCCGTCTGGGGAAGGTCCGTATAAATCGTATAATAAGGAGTTTCGTAAGTCGTTAAGTCCGCCGCAATCGACAGGGTGCCGCGCAAGAGAAACACGCAGCAAATCAATGGAATTAATTCATTCCACATCTTGCGTGTCGTATTCCGTAATCGCTGCTCTTGCATTCGTTCATCCTAAGCTGACAATCCCATCATTCAATTATGTCACCTTATCGTAGAAATGTGATGGTCGGTGCGGTTGTTTTGTGCGGGCTGGGCATCCTTCTGTGGATGCTGATGCAATTCGGGGCCAACATCGTCACGCCCTTCGCGCCGGCGAGCATCAAGATTCATTTCGTTGCCGAACGCGCGGACGGTTTGAGCAGCGGCTCGGCGGTGCTTTATCGAGGCGTCACCGTCGGGCAGATCGAAAAAGTCACCCGCGCCGATGACGGGTTGCGCGTCAATATCGATGCCTCCATCGAAAAGTCGCCTCCGCTTCCTGCAAACATTCAGGCGGTCATCCATATACCCAATCTTCTGGGTAGCGGCACGGTTATCGATCTGCTCCTGGATGGGGATACGCCCAAGGGAACCCTTGCAGAGGGAGCCCAGTTCGAGGCTCTCTTCGGCGGGCTGGCGATCATTCCGCCGGAACTGACTCAACTTGCCAACGAACTTCGCGCCACCGCCAAGCAATTGCGCGAGTCCAACCTGGTCGGCCATATCAATGACCAGGTCCAAAACGTCGGCAAGCTGATCGATTCTGTCCAGACCCTCGTGGCCGACCCCAAGCTCCGCATGGACCTGACCGCGTCGATCACCAACATCCGCGAAGTGACCGACAAAGCCAACCGCATCGCCGCCAACGTCGAAAAGTTCAGCACCGATCTGCCGAACATTTCCTCCAGCGCCAACCAGGCGATTGGCGATGTCCGCGCCACCGTTGCCAAGACCCAGGCCGACATCGACGACCTCTCCAAGCAGCTTCATCAGCGAATGGAACAGGTGTCGGGCCTGCTCAGTACCTTTGAATCGGTCGCCACCAAGATCGACAAAGGGCAAGGCACGGCCGGGTTGCTGGTCAACGACCCGCGCTTGTACGAAAACCTGGTGGACACCGCCCGCGAGTTGCACGCCGCGACCGCCGACGTCAAACGCCTGATCGAGCAATGGGAAAAAGAAGGCGCATCGCTGAAGTTGAAGTAAATGCATTGAGTGCGGACCCTCAGATTGCACATATTTTGAGATCAAGTTTTTTTCCCCCTTGTCTCCCCCTCTCCTTGTCCTCTTCACGTTGGGTTTGTTTCGCATTTTCGACGATCCCACCCTTGCAAACCCTTGCAAACCCTTGCATTTTTGAATCTCAACCCACGGCGGCGCCGTGGCGTTCGCGCGAGTAATCCCCTTGTCTTCTTCGCGGTGGGTTCGTTTTGCGTTTTTGCAAAAACTGGAACACAGCGGAACGCCTTGGAACATGGTGGAACACTTTGAAACATGCGTTTCTCTCTTTTAGCCCGGTCGCTTGCGACCGGATCGGCGCTCGGAAGCGGTCGCGACTCGACTGACTTTTAAGACTCTGTTAAGTACGCCGAGAAATCCCACGGCAGCGCCGTGGGCGTTTCCGTTCGAGGTTTATTGCACGTTAAAGGTATTTACAGTTTCTCGCGCCCATCGCCTCCCCTAATACCTGTCGTGATTGCGCGATTGGGACGCTTGGCGCGCAACAAAGGGGAGTAAATTTCGACCCGGCGGGGCGCGTGCTGGTCTGGCGGTGAGTTGGATAGGCGTTGATATGATCCCGTGCTCTACGGCGTTGTGGTCAACCATCCAGTGCATGGCGCCAGTGGACGTCGTCCCCGGCTGTACCTATTGTCGCACCAGGGCCGGCGTGGTCAGTTTGGACATTTCGTTAGTCGGCTGAGCCAATCGAATTTCCGAAACGGAGATCACATGAAAGACGTGGCTGGCAGAGTTCCAGTTGTGTTGGGTTGTGTGATTGTTTTAGTCGCGGGCTTGGCGCGTGCACAGACGCCGCCCGATGCGGCAGCTTTGGCGAAGGATCCGCCGCTGTTTCTGCGGCTGGCTTCGCAAACCTTGAAGTGGAACGAGCCGGCCGAGCCATGCCATCTCGTCGGGCCCATCTATTTCGTCGGGACGAAGGGGCTCAGTTCGTTTTTGATCACAACGCCGCAGGGACACATCCTGCTGAATACGGGCATGGGGGCATCGGGTCCGATGATCGTGGACTCGATTCGCAAACTGGGCTTTAAACCGGAAGACATCAAGCTTCTGCTTGGCGGGCATGCGCATGTCGATCATGTTGGCGCGGTGGCTTATCTCAAGAAGTTGTCGGGTGCGCAGATCGCGATGATCGAACAGGAAGTTCCGCTGTTCGAGTCCGGCGGCAAGCTCGATTTTCATTACGGGGCCTATCCGGTGTTCGCGTTTGAACCAGCCAAGGTCGACCGCGTGCTGCACGACGGCGAAACGATCAAGCTTGGCGATGTCGAAATGAAAGTGCTGCTCACGCCCGGACACACCAAAGGCTCGATGACGTTTACCATGAACGTCGTCGATGGCGGGAAGACTTACGCAGTTGTTTTCCCCAACGGGACGAGCATCAACCCGGGCTACCGCGTCGCGGTCAATCCATCGTATCCGGGTATTGAGGACGACTATCGGCGGTCGCTGAAGATTCTCGAAGACCTCAAGCCGGACATCTGGCTCGATTCGCACACTGAATTCTTCGCCTTTGAGGAAAAGCGTGCACGCGTTGCAACCGAAGGCACGATCGCGTGGGTTGATCCCGAGGGATACCGCAAGAAATTAGCCGATGCCCGCGCCAAACTTGAAGCGACGATCAAAACTGAAAAGGAGATCGCTGCCGGCCGGACGGAACTGCTCGGCGCCGACGCTGGTGGGGCAGTCAACGTCCACAATTTCATCCGCGCCGAGACGGATTTCTATTTCGCCAAGACGGCGCGGGATGACGGGGCGTTTGGAAAGCTCAGACATCGCAGGGAGATGGCATCGATTGATAAGCAGGACGTGGTGCGCATGAATCGCGACACGCTTTATTCATCAGGCGTTTTCGATCTCGATGCGGCGCCGCTCGCCATCACGCTCCCCGACAGTGGCGGGCGATTTATGTCCATGCAGGTGATTTCGCAGGACCATTACACAACCGAGGTGGCCTATGCGCCGGGCACGTTCAACTATACGAGAGACAAGGTCGGCACGCGGTACGTCTACATCATTGTTCGCACGCTCGCCAATCCCGAAGATGCGCAGGACATGAAAGCCGCCAATGCTGTTCAGGATGCGATCAAAGTTCAGCAGGCCAGCGTCGGCACTTTCGAAGTGCCGAAATGGGATGAGTCTTCTCAAAACAAGGTTCGCGATGCGCTGGCTGTTCTGGTTTCGCTTGGAAATATCGTCAATCGGTTCGGAACGAAACAGGAAGTTGACCCGATCGATCACCTGATCGGCACGGCAATCGGGTGGGGCGGCAACCCTCGCAGCGCTGCGGATTATGTCAGCTTCTATCCCAAAGATAACGACGGAAAAGTCGCGTATACACTGGCCGTCAAGGACGTTCCGGTCGATGGATTCTGGTCGATCACCGTATATAACGACAAAGGGTTTATGCAGAAGAATGATCTGAGGCGTTACTCGCTGAACAACCTCACCGCCAAGCCCGGGCCTGACGGGTCGTTCACGATTCACTTCGGCGGCGACCAGAACGCAGCGAATTACCTGCCGATCATGCCGGGCTGGAACTACACGGTGCGTCTATATCGTCCGCGAAAAGAAATTCTCGATGGCACGTGGCGATTCCCAGATCCGCAGCCGGCGAAATAAGACAGCGGATTTGCAGCATTGCGATCCACATGAACATCGCGATTTAAATGGATTCTTATGCACAACATGAACGGTTTTGGAAGGATCACATGCACCTACGCGAGGGCGTGCGAGTTCCATCTGTCGAATCAATCGCGAGGTCCCATTTTTGCGGAGAAGTAACATGGTCAAGCCACCCAAAAACACGATTTGCCTTTGGTACGACAAGGATGCGGAGGAAGCGGCTCGTTTTTACGCCAAGACTTTTCCCGATTCGTCGGTCGGATCGGTGCATGGGGCGCCCGGCGATTTTCCGTCGGGCAAGAAGGGGGATGTGTTGACGGTCTGGTTCACCGTGCTGGGCATTCAGTGCCTTGGAATCAATGGCGGGCCGGGCGTCAAGCACAACTGGGCGTTTTCGTTTCAGGTCGCTACGGTGGATCAGGCCGAGACCGATCGCTACTGGAACGCCATCGTGGGCAACGGCGGGCAGGAAAACGCTTGCGGCTGGTGCACGGACAAGTGGGGATTGTCCTGGCAGATCACGCCGGTGGCATTGACGCAGGCGATCACCGACCCCGATCCCGCCGCCGCCAAACGGGCGTTCGATGCGATGATGACGATGAAAAAGATCGATATCGCGAAAATCGAGGCGGCGCGGCGTGGCCAATAAGCGAAAGTAAGCTATGCAGCTCCAAGGTCCACGGAAGACATTCCTCGCTCGACCGTTCTGGCGTGATTATTTGCTAGGCTGCGTGTTGATTGGTTTGGGGTTCATGCTAACGTCTCCCGTCGCACCGGTACATCGGGGGGTTGGAATAGTAGTACTGGCATTTGGCGCGGCGATCTTCCTTTGCGCAATCGGTTGGTCCGTGTATTCGACGTGGTGGTCGTGGCGATCGCGAAACCTGGAATCAATGGATAAAGCCGAGGCTTCCAATGGTTGGTCTCCAGAAGTCATGGAGAAAGTGAACAAGGATCGTGCTGCACGAGAACTGGTTCGAAAGCAGTATCCTCGTTTGTTTTCAGCGTTGAGCAGCGCAATGTTTCAACATGACCCAATCGGTATTAATTTTGGGAATAATACGGACGAGTATGATGCTGAAGCCGGAACAGTCATTCCTCGCCTGAAGGACTGCTTAGAGCGGTTTTCAGATGACTGTACACCTATCCTGCGGTAGGCTGAGCCGATCACCTGCTGTTGGAGGTGTGGCATGGAGGGCTTGTCGTTGGATCTTCGGGAGCGGATTTGCACCGCGTGCGATGAACAGACGGAAAC
>DASZXJ010000096.1:0-11245 GCA_035545895.1 Tepidisphaeraceae bacterium
AGCGAAACCGCCTGCGTACCGGAATTGCTGCCAAACTTGGCGCGCTGGCCCGTACCGTTGGGGACGGGGTTGTTGATATCGGTGACCCAGTTGCCGGCATCGTCCCAGTTGGCGTCGCCTCCGCCGTGATACAGCGAGGTGGGGGGCGCAGCGCTCATTTCAAAATCGCTGGGGCTGATTTCGGTATTGCCCGGGTCGCGCGCCTGGAATTCGATGGTGCCGCTGATGCGGATGGCCGTGCCCGTGCTCAGGCTGCCGCCATTGAGTACCAGGCTGCTGAGTACGGGCTGTGCAAATGCGCCGGGACTGTTGAAGTTATAGGTTTGACTGAAAGGCGTGCGGTAATCGATCGTTTTTGCCAGGTTCGTCCAGCGCAGGTTGACGATCGCTTTGGCGAAATCGCCCGCGCCCGGTCCGACCGAGCCGGCCAGCGTGAAGGAGGTGTATCCTGTTGCGCTGGGGCCAAACGACGGCGCGGTAGCCGTCCAGGTCCCATCCAGCGAGATGACCATGTCGGCATAGCTGACCATGGTGTTGCCGGTATCGGTTTGTGATACGCCCGTGCCTGCTGCCAGCGTGTAGCCGACGGTGGTGGAATTGCTGATTGCCCCCGCGCTGGCTGCCGCCGTGCTTGTACCCGTGCCGACGGTGAGCGTGCCCAGCCCGTAGTAATATGAAACCATCGAACCGGACAAGGGCATGGGGCTTTCGACCTTCACCTTGTCGGTGGTGACCGCGCCGACGTCCGGGTCGTGGGTGATGCGTGCGTTGGCCCCGTTAAAGGCGACTCCCGCCTGCGCAACGCCGTTGAAGCAGACCGTCGCGCAAGCCGCTGCCCGCAATACTCTGATTGGGCGGACCACTCGCTTGTGATACAATTTCATCCTCGCGCCTCCCGCGAACGAATACACGAAATGTACAGATTGACCAAGCCCGGACGTTACAAATGAACTGTTAGCCTAACTGCCGCAAGGGATGAACTACAAGGAAAATAAAATTCTAGAAGACTAAATAGTCCGAAACCGCGATTATGGCGAAGAAATCGGAAAAATGGGTAATGGCGGCGCTTCGAAGTACGGATGCAGTTTGATGTGACACGGCCTTTCCAGGCCGTGCAAGGTACCGCATGGGCTGGAAAGCCCATGTCACAATAGACTCCCTTTTTCTTCAAACTGCACCAATACCCACTTCGGGCGTTCCGCTCTA
Organism: Tepidisphaeraceae bacterium; assembly: GCA_035545895.1. Lineage (GTDB taxonomy): Bacteria > Planctomycetota > Phycisphaerae > Tepidisphaerales > Tepidisphaeraceae > DASZXJ01. The sequence goes on from DASZXJ010000096.1 coordinate 1,207, forward strand.
ATCCTTCACCACCACAATGCTTTTTCCATCAGCCAGCAGGTCGAAGACCAGTTCCACGTCGGCGTTGTGCATGCGGATGCAACCCATGCTGGCTTGCTTGCCGATGCTGTCGTCTTCAATCGTGCCATGAATGCCGTAGCTTTCCTGTCCGACGGCGCGGCCGTTGATGCCGGTCAGGCCGATCCAACGGGTGCCCAGCGGATTCTTCGGATCATCCTGTGCGATGATTCTGTCCCCCGTCGCGCGGGGGTTGTAATACGTCGGACGCTTCAGCTTCTTGCCGGCTTCACAAATCCATGTTCCGGTCGGAGTGGAATCCTCGCGGCCAAGGCCTACGGGCAATTGCGTGATGAACATCGACCCCTTTTCACCCGGCGGGCCAAGATAAAGATCGATCGTGAATTTGCTTTTGGTGACGATTGCATTAAATGGCCCCTGCACGATCTTGAGCGTCTGCCCAGCGCGAAGTTTTTTCGCATCGGTCATGCCGTTGAATCGCAGGATGGCTTCCCAGGGGATTTCGTGAGGCAGGGCAATTTTGGTCAACAGGTCGCCGCTTTGAACCGTGTAAGAGGTTGCATATTCATCGCCGGCGAATTTTTGTGGGCTGAAAATCAGGGTCTGATTCAGTTGCGAAATTGTCTTTTTGACCGATTCGGCGTCGGCCTCGGAAAGCGTGCCGGACAAAAGCGCGTTGTTTAGAATTTTCCGGGCGGCGATCAAATCACCGGCATCTTGTTTGGCTTTGGCGTCCGCGATGGCAGTGGGGGAAGATTCGACTTTTGCAGCCGGCGCCGAAGTGGGCGGGGCAAGCGCAATTTGCTGGACGATGACCGATTCGGTCGGTGTTTCGGTGATCATCGGCGCCGGCGCGGTGGCGGGCGCGGGTTTGGCGGCCACGATCGGTGCGGCTGCGGGAGTCACCGTCACAGCTGGCGTCGGCTCGGCTTCGGTCTTACCCAGATTTTTCAGAAAAAAAACCAGCCCCAGGACGAGTGTGACAATCAGTACGCCGATCAAACTACGACTGATACGCCTTCCATAGCGACCCATGAGAACCTCCATGTCCTCGATTTTCGATTTTTGATTTCCGATTTGCGATTGATATCTGCTTGGTTCCCAATCACAAATCAAAAATCGCAAATCAACAATCTACTTATTCTCAATACAGTTGGACGCGAATCTGCGAATCCCAGTATCAGTCACGAGCATACTGAGGGGCATGTCGTGGTCAAGCGTGGGAAGCTGTTCGATGACCTGTTCTTCAAAGCCAAGCCCGCAGGAAAGGCCCAGAAATTCGGGTATTGCCAGGAACCGGTCATAAAAGCCCATGCCTCGTCCAATGCGCTGGCCGGTCGTGCTGAATCCGAGTCCGGGGACAATCACCATGTCGATCAGATTGATGGGCACGGGTTTGCCGCCGACTGGTTCGCGCACGCCGATGCCGCTGGTGGTGATGTCGCTGTGCAGGCTGGTGATTTCAACCGGCAGCATGTGGCGCTGGTTCCAATTCACCTTGGGTACGACGACCGTTTTGCCGGTTTGCCATGCCCGCAGCGCCAGAGGCGAGGTATCCACTTCCTGCGGCGAGCTGAGATAAAGCATGATCGTGCCCGCGGAAGCAAACTCTCGGCTGGAGGTGATCAATGCGCAGGCGGCGACGCTCTTCGCATGCCGCTGCTGGTCCGTCATCCCCGCCAATATTTCTCGAAGCCGCTTGCGAATGGCGGCTTTGCCCGTATTCGTGTCAGACATCAGTGTTTTCCCAGCCTGCAATTACTGAGCAGGTCCGCCTTGCGCATCCGGCCCCCGGTTTCTCCACTCCGCCAGACGTTTGGCGATCTCGGCCTCGTATCCGCGATCGGTGGGATGATAATACACATTATCGACCCCAAGATAATCCTGTTCAACATATCCTTCGGCATAATCGTGTGAGTATTTATACCCTTCTCCATGTCCCAGTCGCTTGGCCCCTTTATAGTGCGAATCCTTCAGATGTTTTGGGACGGGGAGGGTGCGCCCTTCCTTGACGTCCTTGCTGGCGGCGGAGATGGCCATCGTCGACGCATTCGATTTGGGCGCGGTGGCCATGTAAATCGCCGCCTGCGCAAGAGTCAGTTGGGCTTCGGGCATGCCGATGCGCTCGACGATGTCATAACATGCCGCCGCCACCAGAATGGCGCGGGGGTCGGCATTGCCGATGTCCTCCGATGCCAGGATCGCGATTCTTCGGGCAATGAACCGCGGGTCTTCGCCGGCTTCGAGCATGCGTGCCACCCAGTAGATGGCCGCATCCGGATCGCTGCCGCGCATCGACTTGATCAAGGCGCTGGCGGCATCGTAATGCTCATCACCCGTGCCATCGTAAACGATCGCCTTCCGCTGAATCGATTGCTCCGCCACATCGAGATCAATTCGAATCAGGCTGGCAGCAGGCGGCTGGCGGCTGGCAGTTTCATCCTGCTGCCCGCTTTGCGACAACACCGCAATCTCCAGCGCCGTCAGCGCCCTTCGCGCATCCCCATCGGAAGTCGTCGCCCATAGTGCGACTGCTTCATCGTCTATCTGGATATTGAGTTTGCCATACCCGCGTTCCGAGTCAGCGATCGCGCGTTTGACGAGCGATGCAATCTGTTCTTCGCTCAGCGGTGTAAACTGAAAAATCTGACTCCGGCTGACCAGAGGCGAATTGACGGCAAAAAAAGGATTTTCGGTGGTCGCTCCGACGAGCAAAATCAAGCCGGCCTCAACATCGCCAAGCAAAATATCCTGCTGGGCACGATTGAACCGGTGGATTTCATCAAGAAACAACACGGTGCGTTTCCCACCATTGGCCAGGCGTTCTTTGGCTGCGTCCAGAATCGCCCGAACCTCCTTTACTCCTACGCTGGCTGCGTTGGTCTGTTCAAAGTGGCTCTTGGTGTACTGAGCGATGATCTGGGCAAGAGTGGTTTTGCCCGTGCCCGGCGGGCCATAGAAAATGACGCTCATCAACCGGTCGGCTTCGAGCATTCGCCGAAGCAGTTTCCCCTGACCGAGAAAATGCTCCTGCCCGACGAATTCATCCAGCGTGCGAGGCCGCATGCGCACCGCAAGCGGAGCCACACGATCAAGGTTCTTCTTGCGTGAGTCGGCAAACAGGTCCATCGTCTTATAAATAATAGCCCAAAGTTGCAGTCTAGGAGTCTATCAAAGAAAACTGGCGAAAATATCTGAAAATAGGGTAATATCTCCATATGCTCAGAAAATTGCCCTTAATCTTTTCGCCTCAGCCAGAAGGTGGTTTTACGGTTACATCGCCAGTTCTGCCAGAACTCATTACCGAAGGCGACACATTGGAAGAGGCTTACGCAAATGTCTCCGATGCATTGGCGGCGGTCATCGAACTTTATTCTGATCAAGGGCGTCCGTTTCCAGAGAGTACCAAGCTTCCAGGGGCGGGTCAGGTGATCTGGTCGGAATCGCTTGTGGAGGTTGCGTGAGATATCGCGAAGTCGCCCGGAAGCTGGCAATATTGGGTTGTCGCGAAATTCCTCGAAGTGGCGGCGGTTCCCATCGAAAGTGGTTCAACCCTGGCACAAATCGATCGACGGTCGTACCCGACTGGAGTGGGAAGGACTTAAAGTTGGGCACGGTGCGGGCTGTGGTCCGACAACTCGGAATTGATTGGGAATCATTTTCAGCAATGTGATTGTCAAACACTCATCCCCGCCTTTTGCAATTCCACAATCCATTGAGGCGTTTCACTGAGATAGGCTTTGATGAATTTTGCACGCGTGGAGTAGTACCAGGCCGTCAATCCCGGGGCGATGATCGCGACAACCATCACCGTGATATAGAGCACTATCCAGATCATTCGTTCGAGGTCTTGAAGATCGGTGCTTTTCATGCCCAGTGCCTGCCAATCGGCATCGCTGAGTTCGGATAGCGCAGGCGGGGCGTGCAGGCTGGCCCACAGGCTGTATGCGCCGTAGATGAATAGCAATGCGCCCAGCACGATTTGATTGATCGCCAGGTTCTTCGGACCGTTGATATCCAGGCGTTTCATTTGCGCAGCACCGCGAAATTCGAAGTAGGCGATAAACCCCAGGCCAATCGCGATCGCCATGCCGCTCACGCTGAGAATTCCCCCCACGAAAGAAAAAGCGGCAAATATCGCCAAGGTCCAGGCGCTGAACAGGGCAGATCGGACGGCGCGGTCGATTTTCACGCGCCTGATTCGCGCAGCGGCAAGCTGCTCCAGGTGCTCGGCACTGGGCGGGCTATTGAATGGCGATTGGCTCATATCACGCCTATCGACGTTATAAGTCGGCCTTTACCACCCCAATACAGCCTATTCATCGCCAACAAACGCAACTTGCGGGCAGATTTTGGATTATATTTTTGCCGGACATCGCGTTGATCGTCCGATAAATACGGATAGACTTTATGGCGTGCAAGTCGCTTGGGTCCGCGATGTTCGGCCATGCCAGCTGATTCGTGCTTTTGACTGCGAATAAAGTCAGGGATCGACGGGAAAAACAGGCAGGGAAATACTATGTGCGGAATTGTCGCTTACGTCGGACGAAAGATCGCTCAGCCGCTTTTGCTCGAAGGGCTTAAGCGCCTGGAATATCGAGGCTACGACTCCGCCGGCATTGCGGTGATTGATAAGGAAGGCAAGCTGCACATTCGCCGCGCCGTCGGCCGAATCAGTGTTCTTGAAAACGCCGTTCAGGGAAATGCCAAATTGCCTGATGCCCAGATTGGCATGGCCCACACGCGATGGGCGACCCACGGCGCTCCCAACGAAGTCAACGCTCACCCGCATACCGACGACACAGGTCGAATCGCGCTGGTCCATAACGGAATCATTGAAAATTACGCTGCCCTCAAAAAATTTCTTTCCGGCAAAGGTCATACTTTTTCAAGCCAGACCGATACCGAAGTGCTGGCGATGTTGATTGCCGATATCTACGCAGATCTCAAAGCCGGCGCCAACGGGCATTCCAACGGCAATGGTTCGACGCTTCAAAAAGCCGTGCAGGCCGCGCTCCAGCAGGTGCAGGGCACATATGGCATCGCAGTCATCTGCAAGGATGAGCCGCAGACGCTGGTGACCGCGCGAAAAGGTTCGCCGCTGATCGTCGGCGTGGGCAGCGCGGAATACATCGTTGCCTCCGACCCGGCCGCCATCATCGAGCACACCGCCCAGGTAATTTATCTCAAAGACAACGAGATGGCCGTCATCAGCCCGAGCAGTTTCCGTACGTGTACGATCGACGATATCGCGGTTTCTCCGGTGATCGAGCAACTGGAAAACAAGCTCGAGGAATATGAGCTTGGCGAATACGAACACTACATGCTCAAGGAAATCTTTGAGCAGCCCAACGCCATTCGCAACTGCCTGCGGGGCCGCGCCGATCCGCGCGACGGGCGTATCGTGCTGGGCGGCATTGCGCCGCTGACGCGCGATTTGATCAAGGCCCGCCGGTTCATTTTCACCGGCCAGGGAACTGCATGGCACGCGGCGCTGGTGGGCGATTATCTGATGGAAGACCTCGCCAAGGTCGTCACCGAAGCCACCTACGCCAGCGAGTTTCGCTATCGAAATCCGTTGGTTGAAGAAGGAACGGTGGTTGTCGCGATCAGCCAGTCGGGTGAAACCGCCGACACATTGGCGGCTTTGCGCGAGGGCAAGGAAAAAGGCGCACTGTCGCTGGGCGTGGTCAATGCGGTCGGTTCGACGATTGCCCGCGAGACCGATGCCGGTGTTTATCTCCATGCCGGCCCGGAAATCGGCGTGGCTTCGACCAAGGCGTTTACCTGCCAATGTGTTGTACTGACGATGCTGTCGCTATTCATCGGCCGGCGCAAATTCATGAGCCAGGCGCAGACTTCAGAAATCATCAACGGCCTGTGCAAAATACCGGATCAGATGCAGCATGTGCTGGATCAATCAGAGGCGATCCGTCAAATCGCTTTGAAATTCTGTGAACGTGAAAACTGGCTGTTCCTTGGTCGTGGCTATCACTATCCGGTCGCGCTGGAAGGCGCGCTGAAGATGAAGGAAATCAGCTACATCCACGCCGAAGGCATGCCCGCTGCAGAAATGAAGCACGGACCGATCGCGCTGATTAACGAAGGCATGCCCTGCGTGTTCGTTGCGACGCAATGCAACCAATACGACAAGGTCATCAGCAATATCGAGGAGGTTCGTGCTCGCGGCGGAGTCGTGATTGCCGTCGCCACCGAAGGCGATACCAGCATCCAGAAATATTCAAACCACGTTGTATATGTCCCCAATGTGATGGAACACCTTCAGCCGCTACTGACGGTCGTGCCCCTGCAACTGCTGGCCTACCACGCGGCAGTGGCGCGCGGCTGCAACGTCGACAAGCCCCGCAACCTCGCCAAGAGCGTAACGGTCGAATAATCGTTGTGATTACCGGGAAATGTCCGCAGCCGAGTCAATCGGCGGCAGGTATTGATGCTGCGCCACCGAATAATCCACATGCCTGCTGTACGCAGTTGCGAAAATGGGGGCGAAGAAGAGGACAAAGAAAAACGTGATCTTCATACGAGCGATAAATGGTTCAAACATTCCAACTCCAATCCTGAGCGTTACATTAGTACAACGGCAGGATTTAGTTAAGGATCGGTTAAAAACCTGGAATTTAATTAAGAAAGCTCACCGATGGCAGGTCGGGGTTATCCGAATCGACTTCATCGGTTGAGGTGAATTCGGCGTTTTCCTGCATCGACAGGGCAGGCAGATAGCGGCCGTGCTCGTTCTGCACTTCCAGGTGCTGGCTCCAAAGACAAGCCAAAATAGGGGCAAAAAACAGCAGGAGCAGAAAGGTAAACTTGAGCCGGCACCAAAAGTCCTCGGACATACCGCACCCTCCAATCGGTTCATCGGGCCGATTGGGCAGGGGGATAATCAGGCGGGCGGTTTGCTCTTTATCGGGCGGGTCTTAACAATTCAACGCGGAATGATTCAACCTTCGCGGATTAAAGAGCTTAACAATCGCTCGCCCGCATCTGCGGGCCGGTATGTGGTGTATTGGATGCAGCAATCCCAGCGGACCCAGTTCAATCATGCGCTGGAATACGCCGTCACGCGTGCCAACGAATTATCCCAGCCGCTGGTCGTTTGCTTTGGGTTAATGGACAATTATCCCGACGCCAACGAGCGCCATTACGCTTTCATGCTCCAGGGGCTTGCCGATGTGGCGGTTCAGCTCAAGAGGCGCGGGATCAAGTTCGTTCTGAAGCATGGCCAGCCGGATGAAGTGGCGATTCATTATGCCCGTGACGCCAGCCTGCTGGTTTGTGACCGAGGATATCTCCGCTTCCAGAAGCAGTGGCGCGAATCGGTTGCTCATCAGGTCAAATGTCCGGTCGTTCAGGTTGAAAGCGATGTTGTTGTGCCGGTGGAAGTGACTTCGGACAAGGCCGAGTTCGCTGCCCGAACCATTCGGCCGAAGATTCACAAACATCTGGCCGGCTATCTAAAACCATTGCCGCGAGCGCGCGTGAAATACCCGAGCATCAAGCTCTCAATCAAAAGCGATGAAATTTTGCTGAATCGACTGAAAATCGACCGCAGCGTTAAAGTCATCCCTGATTTTCAAGGCGGCCAAAGCCAGGCCGAGAAACTGCTCGCGCATTTCGTTAAACACAAGCTTGCCGCCTATTCCGAGAATCGCAACGAACCATCCGAGCACGCCACGTCGATGCTTTCGCCCTATTTGCATTTTGGCCAGATTTCACCGCTTCAAATCGCACTGGCCACCCGAAGGAACTCGAAATTCATCGAAGAACTGGTTGTTCGCCGGGAACTGTCGATGAATTTTGTTCATTACACCGAAAATTACGACCGCTTTGACTGTTTGCCGAACTGGGCAAAACTCACGCTTCAATCGCATCGTAGGGACAAGCGGGCTTACATTTATTCAATCAAACAATTGGAAGCCGCGCGAACGCACGATCGATATTGGAACGCCGCGCAAACCGAAATGCTTCGCACGGGCTTCATGCACAATTACATGCGGATGTACTGGGGCAAGAAGATTTTGGAGTGGAGCCGCTCGCCCAGGATCGCATACGAAACGACTCTGTATTTGAACAACCGGTATTTTTTGGACGGCCGCGATCCAGTTTCATACGCAAACGTCGGCTGGATCTTCGGCTTGCACGATCGGCCCTGGACCCGGCGACCCATTTTTGGAACGATCCGCTACATGAACGCAGCAGGATTGGAACGTAAATTCGATATGGAAGTGTACATCGAAAAGGTGGAGGGATAGGTACAGAATTCAGCAGCGCCGCCGTTGCCGGTCAGGTTACTTTTCCACCGTCGCTGCCGTCTCGGCGACGTAGTTCATCATCGCCTGGTCGTCGCTGGTCCATTGCTTATCCCGCCGGCCAAAGACCTTCGTCGCCACTTCCGACGCCTTGGCCATGTCGTATTTCTCAGTGCCTTTTTGCGTCCAGAAACTGAAGCTGGGCATGAACTTTGGCGTCAGTCCCGAGCCCGCGAGTAGGCAGCAATATCCGACGTAGCTGCCGGTGTTTAATCGCGTGCCGATCGCGGTTTTCGTATGGTCGCCGATGATCGAGCCCAGATTCCGCCGGCCCGTCTTGTATTCCTTCGAGCCAATTTTGATTTTGACCTCGCCATACGTGTTTTTCAGATTGCTCGTCGTCGTGCCCGCGCCCAGATTCACCCACGAGCCGACAAAGCTGTCGCCCAGATATCCATAGTGGGCTTTGTTGGTGTACGACGAAACGATCGAGTTGGAAATCTCCCCAGCCACTCGACACACCGAGCCAATGCTCGTGCCAGGCCGAATGAAACTCAGCGGCAGCACGGTCGTGTATTGCCCGATATAGGCGGGCCCTTCAATGACCGAGTTGGCACCAATCGTCGCGCCTTTGTCGATGACAATCGGACCGCGCGAAGCATCGAGCACACAGCCGGGCGCGAGCTTGGCGCCATCGGCCAGGCAGATGCTTTCCTCGTGAATCAGATGCCACGGCCCGCTGGGCGCGGGTTGGGAGCACCCTTTATAGCGGACGAAATCCGAAACCAGGGCTTCTTCGTTCCAACTGATCAAATCCCAGACGTAATCGACGTACCGGGCTTGGGGCATCGTGTGGGGCAGGTCCATCAGCTTGAGCCAGCGGTCGGACCGGCTCATGACATCGGCAGGCGACAGGCCGGCCATGTTTTTTACGTAGGCGAATCGAACCAGGTCTCCCTGTTCCAAAACCACCGCCGGCGCCTGGGGTACTTCAAATTTCGCCAGGTGCAGGGTTCTGCCGGTGGTCAGCAGGGCGGGCTCATCATCCAATGGTTGATTAACGGTTGTCGGCACCTTGAGTTGCGGCACGACCTGCTTGCGGCAAAAGTCCGCCAGCTCCGGGCGAACCCAGAGGCTCAGCCGCGTGGGGGAGAGCAGCTCGATCTGCTTATCCAGCAGCGTTCCCATCCCGCAGGGCAACGTAAACGTAGGCCTGCTCAGCGCCAGCGGAGCGAACGTGTCCCATCGCATCCCTTCGAATATGACGACGTGCATGATTACATTGTAACCGAGAAAGGGCGTGAAGTTGACAATACCGTGGCTGCGCTGCCAGCCGCAATGCAGGCGAGAGATGCGATCGGAGTCGTAGGAGGGTACGGTGGGATACCGCATCGTTCGCTAGGCAACCAGTGGCGGGGGGTGGCGGGGAAATGGGGATCTAATCACCAATGGCCAAGTCCCAATGACCAACAAAGTCCCAATGACCATAACCTGAATGACGAATGACCAAATCAGAATGACGAAGATCCAGTGACCAATGGCTCCTTTGTTGCGCCATGCGGACTCATGTCGCGCAACTCCAATTCCCAAATCCACAATCCGAAATCCGCAATCCGAAATGCCCACAGCCCCGGGGCTAAAGCCCCGGGCTTTGCCCGGGGACCGATCAACTGGAGATGAATTTCACCCCACAATTCAAGTCCCACGGTCTTTCAACCGATCCTCTTTTTCCCCCTTCATTTCTTAATCTG
>DASZXJ010000097.1:0-22582 GCA_035545895.1 Tepidisphaeraceae bacterium
GTTTCCGTCTGTTCATCGCACGCGGTGCAAATCCGCTCCCGAAGATCCAACGACAAGCCCTCCATGCCACACCTCCAACAGCAGGTGATCGGCTCAGCCTACCGCAGGATAGGTGTACAGTCATCTGAAAACCGCTCTAAACTCGCAAATGACTGTCTCCGATTGAGTAATAGCGTGCTCAGACGAAGCCGCTGTCTTGGGGGACGTCATGGAATTCGGGAAAAAGCGCTCAGCAACCCTATCCACCACATTGTTTTCAATCGCATCGCTGCTTGCAGTATGCGGCAGCACATCAGGCCAGACAAAGCCTTCCGAATCAACTCCCGAGCTGGTCAACATGAGCCTCGAAGATCTCATGAACGTTGAGGTGACCAGCGTCAGCAAGACCAAACAACGCATCGCCGACGCGCCGGCGGCAGTTTACGTGATCGCCCAGGAAGATATTCACCGTAGCGGAATTTCCAATATCCCCGAGTTGCTTCGCATGGTCCCGGGAATGGACGTCGCTCGAGTCAACGGCAGCGAATGGGCAATCAGCTCTCGCGGATTTAACGACATTTATGCAAACAAGCTTCTGGTTTTGATGGATGGCCGCGCGGTTTACACACCACTCTTCGGAGGCGTCTTCTGGAGCCAAATTGATTACCTCGCGGCGGACTTGAATCGAATTGAAGGGATTCGCGGTCCGGGCGCCACGCTCTGGGGCGCAAATGCTGTCAACGGCGTCGTCAATATTACTTCCAAAACAGCCAATGAAACCCAGGGTGCGATTTTCAAAACCCGCGTAAGCAACGAAAATACCGCAACCGCCTTTCGTTATGGCGGGAAGCTTGATCCTGAAACGTATTACCGCGTCTACGGGAAGTATCGCACGATAGACAACCAGACATTCGCCAATGGCGATGATGCTCATGATGGCTGGGATTCGTTCACATCCGGATTCCGCATTGATCGAAATCCGAGCAGCGATAACACCTATACATTGCAGGGCGATGTCTTCAGCAATCGTGCCGGCCAAACATTGAACAAGCCACTATTTACGCCTCCCTTCTCAAAGTCGATTTTCCCAACGTTTGATGAGTCGGGCGGCAATCTGCTGGGGCGATGGACTCACAAAAATGGCGATGATTCCGAGTTTTCCCTGCAAGCTTACGTCGACCGCTTTTATCGCGCTGCGCCACCCGCCAAAGTTGACCAAAACACGTTTGATATCGAAGCGCAGCATGACTTTCAGTTGTCGCCGAATCATCACCTGACCTGGGGCATCGGTTATCGATTTGTATCAGATGCGGTGGAGAATTCGGATAACGTGTTTACAGATCCAACGCATCGAGATGCGCATCAGGCAAACCTGTTTGCCCACGACAAAATCACGCTTCAGTCGGAACGGTTATATCTGTTCCTTGGATCAAAACTGGAAGCCAATACCTACAGCGGCTTGGAAGTCGAACCCGGGGCACGGTTGCTCTGGACTCCGAACAAACAGCATTCGATCTGGGGTGCCGTGTCGCAGGCTGTTCGAACACCTGCGCGTGTGGATGAAAATATCTCCTCTTCATTCGCCATGTTGCCAACCCAGACATTGCCTTTGTTGCTCTCGTCCAAGCCAAATCCGGGACTTGAATCGGAACACCTGACCGCGTTCGAGCTTGGATACCGCTTTCAGCCAAATAAGCGATTTTCCTTCGATGTTTCGACGTTTTTCAACCAATATGATGACTTGATCGGCTATACATCCGGCGATCCAATTACAGTCGATCCGTCGCCCATTCCACATTTGAATCAACAGATCCGTGCGCACAATGCCTTGTATGGTGAAACCTACGGCGCGGAAGTCAGCGGCACGCTGGGAATTACCGATAACTGGCGAATCTCGACAAGCTATAGCTTTCTTCAGGCGTCGATTCATCATCACGGCTCAGCGATTAGTGGACAGGAAGATTCAATCCAGGGCTCGTCACCGCGGAATCAATTCCAAATCAGGTCGTATTACGACATCACGCGAAATTTGGAATTAAACGTTTCCGCTTATTACATGGACAACACTCCGGCGTGGGACGTGAGCGCCTATTGGCGTCTGGATGCGGGCGTGACGTGGCGACCGAACGAGAATACGGAATTGTCCATCGGCATACAGAACGCTTTAGATAATCATCATCCGGAATTCGGTGGTCCGTCGCAAACCAATTTGGCGACAGAAATCCCGCGAACGATCTATATGCAGGCGTCGTGGAAATTTTAGGACGAATGAAACGAACCGTCGGAGCAATTTGTTGCCATGGGTTTAGTAATCCAACATTCTGGCGAGCCATGCAATGGATGGCGTGTTGATCGGCAAAGGCGGGTGCTGCGAAGCCTCGCAAGCCTGACCGTTGTACTGATTTTGAGTTTGGCGAGCCCGTCACGCGCTCTCGCGGATGAAGCAACCGAACGGGAATACCAAGTCAAAGCAGCCATGATCTTCAATTTCGCGCAGTTCACCGAGTGGCCTGCTGATACGTTTCAGAACGACGGCGCTCCGTTCATTTTCGCGACCGTCGGCACTGATCCATTCCATGGGACACTCGAGCAATCACTGGCCGGCAAGATCTTCGGCGGCCGTCCGGTAACCGTCGTTCATTTTGCATCTGTCAAGGAAATCAGACCCTGTCAAGTTCTGTTTGTTTCGAAGGATCAGGATGCCAATCTCAAGCAGATCATGCAGATTGTCAGATCGAAACCAACACTCACAGTGGGCGAAACCGATGCGTTTCCCTGGTCGGGAGGCGTCATTCGATTCTATATGGAAGACAACAAGATTCGGTTTGAGATCAATCCCAAAGCCGCCATGGAGGCGCGGCTGACAATTAGCTCGAAAATGATGAAATTGGCGAGAATTTTTCGCGCATGACGACTGTCGAATGAAAAGGTGTCCGAAAAAAAATATTTGAAGTCGAAAGCGGAATTCCCCGTAACGATGGGAATGAATTAATGATGAACCTGTTTCAAAACCTTGCTATTCGTTGGAAGCTTACGCTCATCACGATGAGCGTGTGCGTCGCATCGCTCGTTGTGGCGTCAACGACCCTGGCCTTACGAGATTTGGCCTATGCCCGCGACCAGATTGTTCAAAGTCACAATCTCAGCGCCGATACCGTTGCCGATAACATTACGGCTGCTCTCAGTTTTCAGAACAGTAATGATGCGACTGAAGCGTTATCCGCTTTTCGCGCGGATGAAGATATCGAGGGCGCTTGGGTCTTTACGCCGGATTTGAAAATATTTGCGACCTATTTCAAGGGACCACAGTTCGCACCCCCTGATCCTCGCGAACTGGAATCAGTTGGTCATCATTTCACCAATGAACGTCTGGAGATTTGGCGTCCGATCGTTTTACACCTGCGTACCATCGGTGCTGTTGTCGTGGTGTCAAATCTCAACGAGGTAAACGAGAAATGGTCGCAAGACCTCAAGATCATGGCGATCGTCGCGGCGTCCGCCGCAGTGGTGGCGCTGGCGCTAATCATGTGGCTGCAACGTTTCATCTCACGTCCCATCGTTAATTTGACAAATACCGCCAAGGCGATCACTTCTGATCGCGATTATTCCCTTCGAGCGATTTCCAGCAGCAAGGATGAATTGGGCACGCTGGTCGATTGCTTTAACGCAATGCTTGATGAAATCCAAAAGCGTGACGAACAGCTTCAAAGTCATCGCGACAATCTTGAGGATCAAGTCGTTTTGCGCACCGCCGAACTTACGCATGTGAATAGCGAACTCGTGGTGGCCCGAGATTTCGCCGAACAAGCCAATCGAGCGAAAAGCGCATTCCTCGCCAATATGAGCCACGAAATACGGACTCCGATGACCGCGATCATCGGCTGTGCGGAAATGATGCTCGACCCCGATCAAAATCAAGAAGAACGGGCCGAGTCTCTCCAGATCATCCGTCGAAATGGAGCCCATCTTTTGGAATTGATCGACGATATTCTCGACCTGTCAAAAATCGAGGCGGACAAGATGACCGTCGAGCGCATCGACGTGGACTTGCTGAACATTGTGACCGAAATCAGCTCGTTGATGCGCCCGAGAGCGATTAATAAGGGATTGGCATTCAAGGTCGAATTCATTGATCCCACTCCGAAAACCATCAAGGGCGATGCGTTGCGACTTCGGCAGGTACTGGTCAATCTAATCAACAATGCGATCAAATTCACGATCGAAGGCGAAATCCGTCTGATCGTTTCGTGCGTCGTAAGAAAAAGCCCCCACTCGGATCTGATCCGCTTCGATATTTGCGACACCGGTGTTGGAATGAATCAGGAGCAGATGTCGCGTCTGTTCCAAAGTTTCACGCAGGCGGACGAATCGATGAGCCGCAAATTCGGGGGGACGGGGCTTGGCCTGAACATCAGTCGCAAACTGGCCGAACTCATGGGCGGAGACATCCGAATTGAATCCAAACCGGGAAAAGGCAGTGTGTTCACGGTCGAGATCGATTGCGGTTCATTGCGTCAGGTCGAGATGCTGACAGGCGTCCAGGAATCGATGTTATGCTTCAAGACACCGCTCACGCCACTTGCACTGCCCACAATTCGCGGTCGCGTGCTCTTTGTCGAAGACGGCGAAGACAATAGGCGATTGATCTCAAGCCACCTTCGCAAGGCGGGCGCTGAAATCATGCTTGCTGAAAACGGCCAGCAGGCGATCGAGCTTATCACCAGGCACCCGTTCGATGTAATCCTGATGGACATGCAAATGCCAGTCATGGATGGATATGTCGCAACCCGATTGCTGCGTCAAAATGGGTGTACCCTGCCGATTATTGTCCTGACCGCCCATGCCTTGGCGGAAGATCGCGCTAAGTGCATCAATGCCGGCTGCACGGATTATCTGTCCAAACCAATCGAACGTACCGTCTTGCTGCAAAAGGTCGCTTCATATATCGATTCGCCCCCAAAGACGAGTCGCGAAGTGTCCGATGGGTTATTAGTAGTGCGCGGCGATTTGTCCACGCCAAGTCCGATAAATTCCAAAGACCCAGTCATGCACCGTAGCGAATTTGCCAGTGACCCGGACATGAAGGAACTGATTGACGAATATGTCAACCGCCTGCCCGGTGAAGTTGCCAAGCTCCATGCCTTTATCAGGAATGGAGATCTTGAATCGCTGCGCCAGACTGTGCACCAGCTCAAAGGCGCGGGAGGCGGGTACGGCTTCAAGCAATTGACCAGCCTGGCGGCGCTTGCGGACGAATCGCTCAGGCACGGAAGCGATCTTGAAACGATTCGTTCGCAGGTGGATCAGATTAGCGCATATATCCGGGAGATTGAAGGCTACCAACCGTCCTTGGAGTCGTGCGATGTTGCAAACCGTGCTATTGGTTGATGATTCAACCGCGATTCACGCGCTGTTGCGTGCCCGGCTGAAGGACGAGCCGATCACCATCCATTCCGCCAACAGCGGTGGACAGGGATTGGAAATGGCGCAGTCCCTCAATCCTGATCTGATCCTCCTTGACGTGGACATGCCCGACCCCAACGGCTTTGAGGTTTGTCGCCGCATCAAAGCGGACGAGCGTCTGGTCAACACGCCGATCATTTTTCTCACCGGCGCCGCATCATCCGAGCAGCGCATTCGCGGGCTGGAGCTGGGAGCGATCGATTACATCACCAAACCCTTCGATCCCGCCGAGCTTCGCGCCCGCGTACGAGCAGCACTGCGGATGAAGTTCATGATGGACCTTCTCGCAAAAAAAGCGCAGATCGATTCGCTGACCGGGTTGTGGAACCGCCGATACTTCGATCAGCGCCTTGAAGCCGAGCTTTCACTGGCCAGCCGGACCAACGGTTCGCTGGCGGTGCTGATGCTCGACCTGGACCATTTCAAATCGATCAACGACCGCTTTGGGCATCCGACAGGCGATGAAGTCCTCAAGCGAGTTGCCGCGCTTCTGGTGGAAAGTGTCCGCGTCGAAGACGTCGTCTGCCGATACGGAGGCGAAGAATTCGCCATCCTGGCGCCCAACACCGAGACAGGCGCTCTTCCGTTGGCGGAGCGCCTGTGTGCGGGCATGCGAGCCATCGAAATCCCGATTCGAAACGAGCTGATCAAATTGACCATCAGCATCGGCGTCGCCAGCACGATTGGCATGACTGATCGCGCCCTGGTTGCTCAGGCCGACGCAGCGCTATACCGCGCCAAGGAAAACGGTCGCGACCGGGTCGAAGTCGCCTCCGCCGAAACCGTTCCGGGATAATCCATCATACGATCGCGTCGGCTTCGATCTCGATCATCGCATCGGCATCGATCAATTTCGCGATTTCTACAATAGTAGTTGCAGGGCGAATCTCGCCGAAGATTTCGCCGTGCACCCTGGCGACTTCCTCCCATTGGCTGACGTCGGTCACAAACATGCGCGTGCGGATGACGTTCTCCATCTTGCCGCCGAGCGCTTCGATGGCCGCCTGGATGATCGCCAGCGACCGCCGCGCCTGCTCGCCGATCGATTTGGAATATTTACCGTCCGCATTGACACCCACCGTGCCGGTGACGGCAATAAAATTCCCGCTGCGCACCGCGCGGGAATACCCCATCAGCGGTTCCCACTTCGAGCCTGAACTCGCACACGCCCTGCCGGCGCGGGTGGTTCTTGTGATTTTGATATCGCTCAATTCTTCTCCTTCAATTCGGTTTATTTTAACCTATCCTGCCAATACCCTGGACGTCGCCGGCCATGCTGGCACGCGATAATTTCGATTCGACCAGGGGTGACGCGATACACGATCAAAAATGGGAATCGAAAGAGACGATATCGCCGCGAACCGCGAAGATGCTCTGGCCAGCGGTTTGGAGACTGGCGGATTTCCGCAATCGCACGATCCAATTCCGTCAAGAATCGGCGAGCGGAAGTTTTGCTCCGATTGGCATGCCAAATCCTCGCCTCTCGTGCTTCGACGAGCGCTGCTTCGAGTATTTCAACTGGAAGCATCGTCGCCCGCAATTTGTCGCCGCGCTTCCTCCCATGGGACAACTTTCCCCCGTCCCGAGTCAATCTTCTCCAATCGTCTTGCAATCTCGTCTGACCATGCCTGCCGGGCATCAGGATCGGACGGCCCTTCGACACTTTGATACAAAGCTTCCGCCAACTCGAGTCGTTCAGACTCGGGCAAATTCATCACTTCCTGAATGACTGTCTGCTTGACTGCCATGATTTCGATTATACCAACTCCGCTAATTCAGCAGTACTTTCTTTACTTCTCCGCGGGCTGACTCGTCGCAGCCGCCGCCTTTTTCGCTTTTTCCACCTTGGGCAGCGCCTGCTGCATGATGTACGGATGAAACGGATTGTTTTTTACAAAATCCTGGTGATAAGCTTCCGCCGAATAAAAACCGTTGAGCGGCTCGACCGTGGTGACAATCGGCGTGCCGAAGATCTTGGCGTCGTTCAGTTGCCTGATATACATCTCGGTGACGCGTTTTTGATCGTCATTGGCAAAGAAGACCGCCGACCGATATTGCCGGCCATGATCCGGGCCTTGATAGTTCAGTTCGGTCGGGTCGTGCGCGATCGAGAAAAATACCTTGAGCAATTTGCCGAAGCTGGTCTTCTTCGGGTCATAGACGATACGAATCGCCTCGGCGTGGTTGGTCGTGCCGGTGGAGACGGTTTCATAGTCGGCGGTTTCCTTGGTGCCGCCTGCATAACCGGAAACGACATCGACCACGCCCGGCGTGTTTTCGAAAACGCCTTCCGTGCACCAGAAGCATCCGCCTGCAACGACCATCACCTGGTTTCCCGCGTCCGCCGGCGCTTTCAAATCCTCCTTCGGTTCGGGAAACGTCTTGAAATCAACCGATGCCCGTGCGCAAAAGAAATTACCAAGGCCCATAATGATGCTCCCTATCAGAAAGATGTTGATTTTCGATTTGGGATTTTGGACTTTCGATTTCATTTGGCGGCGCTCTCCTGTTTTCCGGCGATGGGATCGGCCAGGCTCGATACTTGATCCGCCGGCGTGAATTTTAGAGACTCGGAATTCACACAAAACCGCAAACCCGTCGGGCGCGGGCCATCATCAAATACATGACCCAGATGGCAGTCGCAACGGGCACACAGGATTTCTGTTCGGACCATGCCATGACTCGTGTCTGAATGCTCGATCACATTTTCCTTGGCCACCGGTTGAAAGAAGCTTGGCCAGCCGGTGCCGGAATTGAACTTGGCATCGGAAGCAAACAGCGGCAACCCGCAGCAGACGCAGGTATATATCCCGGTCTGATGGTTATCCAGCAACGTACCGCAAAACGGCGCTTCCGTGCCCTTGGCGCGTGCGATCGCAAAAACCTCCAGCCCGAGCTGTTTGAGCCATTGAACATCGCTTTTTTCAACCCGGGGTGAATCGACCAAAACCAGAGCCCCCTGACGATTGAAGACTTTTACATTCACGTTTTTGTGCTCCTGTGAAGAAGACTCCTGCGTTGCCTGCGCGCAGGCAACAACGGTCACAGCCACCAAGACCAGACCGCACCACTTCATGATTCCCATCGCAATTCACCTCCAACGAGAATTAGATGTCAGCCCCATTACCGGGTTACACCAAGAGCATAGGCGTCATAACCACCACAGGCCAAAGAACATGCGATCAAACAAAAACGCGGTGGGTTCGTTTTGCATTTTTGATGGCCGCGCGGACATTTACGGTCGTTTTGATTGAATGGAGAAAAGCTCACCGAAGTGAGTCCGCCATACGGAATTCCTTACATGAATCCTCCACGATTCGCGCATGAGTCCTCCATTTATCGTTCTCTGTTGCGCGATGGGCGCTCAATGCGCGCAATTTTTTCATTTTTGTAGAAATATTTATGCGCGTCGAAAATTCCGGTCCTGCGGACCGGCGCTAAACTTTGGAATGGGTCATCGTCAGAATTGAATTAGAATTTCTCGGCTTCGACCTTTTCTTTCACCGTGTCCGTCATCCCGCGCACGTTGTGGGTACGGAAATTTCCGACCTTTTTCAGGTTGAACATCGGCACGCCGGTTTCGTGGGGGGCTTTGATGTTGATGAACTCGGCGCCGTTCACGTCTTCCAGATAGAAAGGCGGCCGCATGTCCTTTGCATTCACGGACATGTCGATGTTGTTTAGCGCGATGTCCTTTACATGCCGGATGAAGAACCCGTAGGCGGGCATGGCGCCGAACATGCCGGGCTCGGGGTATTGGTATTCCCGTTCCGGCGGGACAATGTCCGCCAGTTCGGCTGCGCCTCCGCCGGGCCAGATGATGCGCACATTGTTGATATGCACATCTTCGATCTGGTAACCGGGGATGCCGCTGATGACGCAGGCGTTTTGCGCTGCGCGGTTCTGGGCGACAATGTCGGAAATATTGACGTGACGAATCGCGCCGACGGCGGCTTTATCCCTGGGCATGCGCTGGCGATTGCCCAGGCGAATGAAGATCGGCAGGCTGCCGATTTCTCGCATGGTGATGTTGGAAATGCTGATGTTGTCGATGACAGCGCCATCGACGGCTTCCAGCGCCAGGCCCTGACAGCGATCAAAAACGCAATTGGAGATCGTAATGTTTTTGAAACCGCCGTTGGATTCCGTGCCGAATTTGATTCGACCGGTGCCGGGGTTGGTTTCGACATACGTGCCATCCAGCATCGACCCGACCGACCAGCCGCCGCTCACCAGGCAATTGGTGATGGTCGTATTTTCGCAGGACTGCGGATAACCCAATCCCCATGAGCTTTTGAGCACGATGGCGTCGTCAAACGGCGAATTGACCGCACAGTTGGAGATGCGGACATTTCGGCAGCCATCGATATCAAAGCCGTCGCGGTTGGTGTCGATCTTGAGATTGTCGATGGTGAAGTTGTCCACGCCGGTTGCAAGCAGCGCGAAGTGTCCGCCTCGCAGAACGGAGAAATCGGAAAGGGTGACATTTTTGCAGAGCTTGAGTGAGATGGCCTTGTTGCCGACGCCGCGAGGCAGGGCTTGTTCGCGAAAGGGGATAGAGAGATCGGCAGCAGTGGTTTGGGTGAAAGGCTGACCCGCTGGACCGCCGGGTCCGTTGAACCCGCCGCGACCACGGCCACCGCCGGGTTGAGTAGCGGGAAGAGGCTGGCCATCCGGTCCCAGGGCGGGCGTTCCATCGGGCGCGCCTTGTCCAGCGCCGCCGAATCCACCGCGACCGCGTCCGCCGCGACCTCGCCCGCCGCCGGGCTGAGTGGCAGCGCCGCGTCCGCCTCCACCGCCGCCCAGGCCGTCGCTAAGCCCGAGGAATCCACCGACGCCGTTGCGCGTGCCGCGTTCGCCGGGGTTGTTTCGAATGACCACTTCGGACGCATTGCTGCCATCCGCCTGCCACAAGCCGCCATCGATCAGGCCCGGGCCGGTGATGGTGATGTTTTCGATTTTTTCGCCCCAGATGAGCGAATTGTGCCAGTGGCTGTGCCCGTAGTCCTGATAGCGAGCGGTGTCGCCGATGTCTTCTGCCAGGTCATATCCCGTGCCGCCATGCACATTGATGTTGGCCGCGAGAATGCGCGAGCCTTGATCGAGATAAAGCGTGATGTTGCTCTTGAGGCGAATGGAATAGCTGAGATAGGTTCCGGCCGGGAATCGAACGGTTCCTCCTCCCGCTGCCGCGGCGGCGTCAATCGCGGCGTTGATCGCGGGCGAGTCGATCGTCTTGCCGTTGCCCGTGGCGCCGAAGGCGCGAACATCATAGACACCGGCGATTCCGGCGGCCTTGCGAACCGCGGCAACAGGTGCGGCTTGCGTTGTTGGCGCTGCCGCCTGCTGCGTCGTTGGTGGATTGGCAGGCGCTTGAGCCGATGGAGCGGACGAGCCTTCCATCTGGCAGCTTGCCACCGCCATCGCCAATGTCAGAAGTGATCCCCCACGAATGATCCGGTTCGTTGCAGCGCCCATTGATTCTTCCTTCGCCTGTGAAATTGATTCTCCAGCCTGCCTGGCTGGGCCACTTTATATACAACGAGCGCGGCAAATGGTGGAACCGGCTGGACAAAAAAGTCCGTCAGCCGGATCATTTGCCCTGCCAAGGGAGAATTCATGTACAAGCGGAAAACATGGCGGGAGAAGCTGGCGGATGACAAGGGCTTTCCGCGCGTGATTCCCGTCACCGGGGCCATGGCCCGGAGATTTGGCAAGGGCACTTGCGTCATTCCCTCGCCCAAGGCGGTCGATGCGATCATGAAGAAGGTGTCGCGCGGCAAGCTTCTGACCATCAACCAGATCCGCGAGGAGCTGGCCAAAAAGCACAAAGCCGACTTCGCCTGCCCGATCACGACGGGGATATTTGCCTGGATCGCCGCCCACGCAGCCGAGGAGGATGCCGCTGACGGAAAAAAGAAGATCACGCCCTACTGGCGAACCTTAAAAAACGGCGGGGAACTCAATCCGAAATATCCGGGCGGAATCGCGAACGTGAAACGCAAGCTGAAGGCGGAGGGACACCGCTTTTTCAGCAAAGGCAAGCGCTGGTTCGTGGCGGCATAAGTCTTTCCGATTCCGCAATCCAAAATCCGCAATCCGAAATTCTCATCAATCCATGTCATCCGGCAGCGCATCCAGGTCGCGAAGCGAGCGCGGTCTGCGCGGGGGCTCGTGCAGGACCGGCTGATCGTCGTGCATCAGATGTTTGTCCGTCGAACCCGTGCGGATGACGGGGGCTGGAGCCTCGGCGATCGGACGAGGCGGCGGCACGCGCTGCGGCTGGGAGGCGCGCGGAGCGTTTTGTGATGAACCTTGATGCGGCGCTCCGTTTGGGGGATTGTTTCCGTTGACCTGCGATGCATCGCGGTCGCGATTGCGGCGGTGACGACGTCCGCCCCGCCGGCGACGACGCCTGCGCGGCTGATCGTCCTGATTTTCCGGCGGGATGCGTTCGTTGCCCGGGCTGGGACCTTCATCTTCTTCGTCGGTGATCTCGACCGATTCGCCGGCGACTTCGGAAGGTTGCTCGATGGATTCAGCAGGCGGCTGCGCATGCTCGGCGGGCATTTGTTCCTGGTTTCGCCGGCCTCGTCCGCGCCCGCGCCGGCCTCGGCGGCGGCGACGACGCCCTCCCTCGCGTTCTTCTCCCATCGCACCGGGCGCTTCGCCCATGGGTTCAGCGCCATCTTCGATATCAACCACGCCTTCATCCGGCACCTGGCTGTCGGAGGAGCGATCATCGGGGCGCGCCTGCGATGGCTCAACCTCGGCGCGGGGCTCGTCGCTTTCGCGCTGGCGCGATTCGCCGGCGGGTTCGACGGCTTCTTCTATATCGAACCGGTCTTCATCGACCGATTCCTGCTTGGCCGGCGAATGAGACGGCCTGCCGCCACCCTGTCCGCCTCGCCGATGATCGCGGCGCCCGCCGCGACGGAAATCGCGGCCGCCCTGACCGCGCCCGTGCGCCTGCTGCTCCAGGTCATCCTGCGGACTCATGCCCAGCACGTCGAGGTAGACGCGGCCATCGCGATTGTCGAACAGTTCCAGACGCATGTCGTCCAAAGCAAGCGTTACATCGTGGCGAATGAGAATTCGCTTTTCTGTTTCCGTTTCCAGCTCGGCAATCTGAATTCGCTTGCGATTGAGCAGATAAAACGCAACCTCCGGGCAAACAACCAGCTCGACGCGCGCCACGCGCTGATCGTGCGACGCAATCGCGAGCTTGCGCATGACATCGAGGCTCATGCTTTCGGGCGTCTTGACCAGCCCCGATCCCTTGCAATGCGGGCAATCGAAATAGATCGACCGCTTGAGGCTCGGGCGCATGCGCTGGCGCGTCATTTCGATGATGCCAAACTGGCTCATGCGCAGAACCTTGGTCTTGGCGCGATCATTTTTCAGGTTGTCGTGAAGTTTGCGCTCCAGATCGCGGCGATGCCGCTCGAAGCGCAGGTCGATGAAGTCGCAAATGATCACGCCGCCCAGATCGCGCAGCCGAAGCTGGCGGGGAATTTCGTCGGCGGCTTCCATGTCGGTCTTGAAGGCGGTCGTTTCCGCGTCGGAATGATCGCGGAACTTGCCGCTGTTGACGTCGATGGCGACGATCGCTTCGGTCGAGTCGATCACCAGCGACCCGCCGCTGGGCAGCGGTACGTGCCGGCTGTACATCTGCTCGATCTCGTGCTCGATGTTGTACTTGTGGAACAGCGGAATCGGTTCATCGTAGAGTTCGACCTTGTTCTTCGTTCGCGGCATCGCGATCTTGAAGAACTCCTTGATCTTTTTGGCAACTTCCTTGTTGTCCACCACCAGCCGATCGATGTCGGAACTATAAACATCTCGCACGGTGCGGGTGACCAGATCGCCTTCGGTATACAGTTCCACCGGCGCGGGCTGCTTGATCTTCTTCTGGATATTTTCCCACAGGCGCGTGAGATATTTCAGGTCGCGCTCGATTTCGGTCTTGGTCTTGCCGACGCCGGCCGTGCGGATGATGAAACCGACTTCGTCGATTGGCTTGAGCGAATCGAGGATGCCTCGCAGGCGGCGGCGTTCGGTGTCATCTTCGATCTTGCGGCTGATGCCGAACCGGCTCATGCCGGGCATCATGACCAGGATTCGTCCGGGCACGCTGAGATAAGTCGTTAAGGTTGGGCCCTTCGTGCCGATGCCTTCCTTGATGATCTGGACGGTGATTTCATCGCCGCGTCGCAGGCAGCGCTGGATCGGCGGGCGGTCGCGACGCGAGAGCTTTCGGCCAACCGCTTCGGTGATGTCCTCGCCCTTCTGCCCGAAATAGCTGGGCATCAGGTCGGAGATGTGCAGGAATCCGTTGCGTCCCAGGCCGAAATCGATGAATGCCGCCTGGATCGACGGCTCGACGTTGGTGACGCGGCCCTTGTAGATGTTTCCGACGTGCGAGGTGGAGCTGGTTCGCTCCATGTAAAGCTCTTCGAGCTTGTCGTCTTCCAGCAGGGCGATTCGGCATTCCTCACCCTGCGAGACGTTAATCAACATTTCTTTGGCCATGTAATCAGCGGGCAGTGGGCAGCGGGCGGCGGGCAGTAAGGAGGGAACGAAAACGCTCAACCTGACTTGACTGCCTGCTGCATGCTGCCTGCCTGCTCCTTTCTTAAAACGCCTCAGGAACAATCTTGCGTGTTTCTTCGCGCAGATAGTTCATGATCTGGCGTTCGCTGTCGAAGCTCATCACCCGGCGTGCCACATAGCGCGCGTGTTCGAAGGTGGTCGAGCGAATAATCTTTTTAATCTCCGGTACGGCCGGTGCGCTCATGCTGAATGTCGTCAGGCCCAGGCCCAGCAAAAGCAGAGTGTACAGGGGTTCACCGGCTATTTCACCACAGACACTCACGCTGATGCGTTGTTTGGCGCCGGCCCGAATGACATCGCGAACCAGCGCAAGAACTGCCGGGTGCGCCGGGCAGAACAAACCCGCCACCCGCTCGTTAGTCCGGTCCACCGCCAGCGTGTATTGCACCAGATCGTTGGTGCCGATGGAGAAGAAGTTGACCTCTTTGGCAAAATTCCCCGCCATCAGCGCTGCCGACGGCACTTCGATCATGATGCCCAGCGGGATATCGCGCCGGAACTCGATCTTTTCGTCCTCCAGTTCCTCCATGACATCGTTGAGAACCATCTTGGCCTGGCGCAGTTCCATGAGGGTGGAGATCATCGGGAACATGATCCGCACATCGCCATGCGTGCTGGCGCGAAGGATGGCACGCAACTGGCGTTTGAACATCGGAATGTCGTGCAGGCACATGCGAATCGAGCGATCGCCAAGGAACGGATTGCGCTCGGGGTTGGCTGCCCTTTCCTGGGTGTATTTATCGGCGCCCAGGTCAAGCGTGCGGATGACCAGAGGCCTGCCGCCCAGGCGTTTGCAGCCGTCCATGTAAGCCTGGAAATGTTCTTCCTCGCTTGGCTCGTGATCGCTGGCGAGATACAGGAATTCCGTTCGATACAGGCCGATGCCTTCGGCGCCGCGGACCAACGCATCATCCACCTCATTGGTGAATTCGATGTTGGCCATCAAACTCACCGCATGCCCGTCCCGGGTCTGGGCGGGCATGGTTTTGAGCGAAGCCAGTTCGGTTTCCAGGCGGATCTGCTCGCGTTCGTATTGCCGATGCTGCGCGATCTGTTCCTCGTCAGGATTGACGATGACCATGCCTCGCGTGCCATCGATGATGACCGTATCGCCGCCACCCACCTCGGAGGTGATGTTGCCCAGGCCAACGACCGCGGGCAGGCCCATCGCGCGGGCGACGATGGCCGTATGACTCGTTCGGCCGCCTACGTCGATCGCAAAACCACGAACGTGGGTCTTATCAAATACCGCCGTCTGGCTGGGCAGCAGGTCGTGGGCAATGATGATCACATCCTGCTTGAGGTTGCCCAGGTCGGTGTGTTGATGACCGATCAGCTTGCGCAGGACGCCTTTTTCGATGTCATAAATGTCCTTCACGCGTTCGGAAAAATAGCGGTCGGGCATCTGCTGAAATTTATTGGCAAAGCGTCGCATGACGACGCTGAAGGCGTATTCGGTGTTGACATGCTGGGCCTTGATTTCAGCGATGACCTGCTTGAGCAGAACCGGGTCCTTCATCAGGCCCATATGGAAATCGAAGATCGCGCCGATCTGATCGCCGTGTCTTTCGGTGACCTCATCGCGAAGCTTTTTGACGTCAATGATGGAAGCGGCAACCGCCTTGTTGAATCGATCAACTTCTTCGTGAACTTCCTTGTCGGTGATGGAACGCTTGGGGATAAGCAGGGCCTCGGCGTCGAGCACGAGAGCCGTGCTGATCACCACGCCGGGTGAAACGCCAGTGCCTTTCTTGATCTCCATGCGTTTCGATTTGCGATTTGCGATTTGCGATTTGCGATTGGGTTCTCAATCAGAAATCGAAAATCAAAAATCGAAAATCTCCTTACTCTTCACCAAACTTGTTCTCAAACAACTGCACGAGCTGGGCGACGGCCTTTTCGGCGTCGTCGCCGTCGGCGGCGATCCGCAGCGGCGTTCCCTCGGTGGCGGCAAGGGTAATCAGCTCCATGACGCTCTTGCCATCCGCCTCGGCGGGCTCGTCTCCTTCACGGAAGACGCGCACCTGGCTGCTGAACTGATTGGCCAAATCGACAAATTCCATGGCGGGCCTGGCATGCAGGCCAAGCCGGTTGCTGACGACAATTTGACGCGTGGCCTGGGGCATCGACACATGAAGGATGAGGGCAGAAGCAGGAGGGATGAAAACCGCTTGGCAAATCATCCTTCATCCTTCGTCCTTCATCGCTTCCCTTTATTTTCCCTGATCGGCTTCGTCGAGCAGTTCGCTGATGGACTGCTGGGTCGTGCTTTGCCTCAGGAAACGGCGGAACATGTCCTTTTGAAGGTTCGAAAAGACGATGTTCATCGCCTGCAAATGCTGCTGCGGATGATTGTCCGGGCTGAGCAATAAAACGATGCTGTAAACCGGCTGATGGTCCAGCGCGGCAAAGTCGATGCCCGTCGCACTTCGGCCGATCGTGCCGACCATGCGGGAGACTTTGGGATGCTGGGTATGAGGCACGGCGACACCTTTGCCGAACCCGGTCGATCCCTTCTGTTCCCGCTTGATCAGCGCCGCGACGATTTCCTCGACGCCTTCCTCGGACATGGCGCCGGCCTTGGCAAGCGACTGCACCAGTTCCCTGATTACCCCGTCGCGATCAGCCGCCTGCAACTGCGGCACGATCGCTTCGGTTACAATAAAGTCCTTGAGTTTCATAACTGATTCAATTGTTGGTTGCTGGCCGCACGCGGTTGATTTTTTCCGTCAACCGCGGGTAACAAGCAACTGGCAACTCCCATCAAACTGCCTCACCCAGGTCGCGCAATTCGCGCTTGGCATCCGGGGCTGAATGTTTTCGATTTCGGACGCGCTTTTTATGATCCGACAATTGTCTTTCAAGCTTGCTGATGCATCCATCGACGCAGGCATACGCGTCGCCGTTGTTGTGCCGGCCAATGAACATATTACGGTGTTCGGCATGCACGATAATTTCAACCTGCACCGCATCCTTGTGCGCATCAAAAACGATTTCGATCTCCTGTATGCGATCGTAGTAACGTGTCAGCTTCGCGACTTTCTGCTCACCGTAGGTGCGTAAAGCCGGGCTGACTTCCATGTGACGCGATGTAACGATGACCGTCACGTTGGTCTCCTTGCGGCCCTGGCCGCAGCGATGCCACGAATATTCGCGGCAAACCAGTTACCATTGTACAGTAAAATGCATCAGGAAATGATAGCCGGCGCCCGCACAAAAAACGCCGGGGAAATGCGTTCCAACAAACCCTTTCATTTACCGTATTTTCGGGCAATTCACTGATGGATTTCCCGGGCCTCTCAGGGCCTGAAATCCGCCGCCGGCTGGGTCGTGGCCGGTTCGGTCGCCGGCTGGGTCGATGGAGGAGGCAAATCCGCAATTTCGATCACCGCGCCGGCCAGTTTCCTGACCGTCGGATCCGAATCCGAATCCGCCAGTTCCTTGGCCAATTCCTTTTGCACGGCGGGCTCCAACTGCTCCAGCGCCATCAGGCCGATGACGCGCGTCGCCGGCGAGGGGTCCGAGAGCATCTGCTTGACCATCGAATCGCGAGCCGGCGACTCCGCCAGCGACGCCGAGATGAACATTGATTGCGCCCGCACCGCGGTCAGCCGGTCGCCGGTGCTTTTGCGGATGAAATCCGCGATTTGAATCGACGGGTCCTTGGTGGCCGGGTCGTTTTGCGCTTTCAGCCAGTTGACGAAAGCGCCCATCAATTCCAGCGACCGGATTCGCACGTCGCCATGACCATCCTGAATCAGCGAAAATTGTTTTTGCAGCGCGTCGGGCGTAAACGGCGCGGGCGTGCGCTGAACCGTGTGCGTGAACATCGCCCGGTATCCGCCCGGCCCGGGAGCAACACCCAGTTCCTGCTGGATTGGATTGGTGACAACGCTGAAGTTAATCGTCATGCCAAGCCGCGGATCGGCTTGCAGCGCGCTGGTCATGGCTCCCTGATCCACGCGCATCACCTGGCTGGCCGACTCCTTGGGATGCAGCAGGACCTTCTGGCCAATACGGTCGAATGTCACGCCCGAGAGGTTCTGCGCGCTCATGCCAGTGACGCGCGCGTCGATCCAGATATCGGGATGAATGGCCGCGTCCGGGCCGATCGTCAGGTCATACGTGCTGGTGTTGGTGATGGTGATCCTGGCAAGCATCGGCTCGCCGTATGCGTGAGCAACCTTCAGCGGCTCCCCCTTTACGGAATAGAAAAACTGGGTCTTGCTGAAATCCGTGAGTTGAATCCAGTCCTTGGGAAATTTGTCGAGTTCAACCTGGACTGCTTCGGAAGCGGGCGTACGGGGCATCAGCGCCATTTTGTCGCGGAACGCCTCGATCAGCAGTGCCCCGGTCAGGCCGGAGGCGTTTTTGTTCAGCAGGCTGATGATGCGGCTGCGAAGCTCGGCGGCGGACAGTGAATCCTGCTCGAGCTTGATCATGCCCAGCTCGGACAGGGCATCGCTCGCCGCCACCGCTGAGAGCTTGACGCGGGCTTCATCCTTCTTGCCGCCAACCAGATATGACCAGCCGTCCAGTCGCGCCAGCGTCGCACTGTCGGGCGCGAGCAACTGGCGAAGGGCGGCCATATACGATTCCGCCTCGGCGGGCTTGGCGTTGAAATAAATCGACAGCCAGCACAATTCGGAGAGTCCGCTCGCATAGGCGGCGGTCATGTCCGCATTGCCGCTTTCACCGAGCAATTTTACGTCGGCAGCCATGTCCACATCGGTGCTGGCCTGGGTGGTGGCGGTTTCCTTTTCATGCAATTGATCGCTCAAACGGCTGAGGCGCGTGAGAACCGCCGAACGGACCGATTCCGACGCCGTGCGAATCTTGTCTTCGTCCTTGTTGCGTTTTTCGATGAGGAGGTTGAGAAATGCCGCATCAGAATTGGCGGCGTCCTCGTTCATGATCGACTTGATCATCTGCTGAGCGGTGCTGAGCTGGTCGGCAATGACCATTTCAGCGCCGAAGTTGGTCGTATCCGTTGGATCGGGCGCGCTGCCGGCGCGCTGCGCAACGCCGAAGCCGGTTGCATACCAGTACAGCGAGGGGTCGATCAATCCGACCGCGGCCAGTTCTTCAGCAAGGTCCGCCATCAAACCGGGCCTGACGGGATTGCATCGCAACAGTTGCAGTTGCAGGGCCACCCGCTGGTCGGGCGA
Organism: Tepidisphaeraceae bacterium; assembly: GCA_035545895.1. Classification (GTDB taxonomy): domain Bacteria; phylum Planctomycetota; class Phycisphaerae; order Tepidisphaerales; family Tepidisphaeraceae; genus DASZXJ01. The sequence continues at coordinate 19,224 of DASZXJ010000097.1, forward strand.
CATATCCGCCGCCATGTACTGGTATTTGAGCACGAGCGCTTCAGGACTCAACGGAAAGAGTTTCAGTGCTTCTTCGATGTATTCATTGCCCCGTTTATCTTCGGCGCGGTCAAAGGCGAGTCTCGCTCCGAGTGTGGCCACATGCGCTCGAACCTCAGCGGCGAGTTGAGGTGTTTTGAATAGCTGGTCAATGTAATTGCCACGCTGGTCGGCGGCATCGATCTGACTGAAATGGAGATCGATCACCCGCATCTGGGCGACCAGGTCGGCGGGCTCGAGCTTGAGATATCGGGACAGCGCATCGATTTCGCCCTGGCGACCCGCTTCTCCGCCCTGCTGTTGATAAGCCACCGCCAATAACCGGGAGAAGCGCGGTTCAGCGGGATTCAAACGTTCGGCGGCTTCGAGCAATGCGATGGTTTGAGTGACGGTGGCGGGAACGATTCCGCGGTTAAGAAGTGTTTGCTGCGCCATTTGCGCGAGTTTTTCGGCCATGGCGCGGTTGGCGGCTTGTTCTTCGACCGCGAGCGTGTTATCCGCCTGCGGAGCCGCTGCCGCCGCAACAGCAGCCGTCCACAACACCCCTGCCGCGATCATTCGGAATGGCAATCGCATCTCGAATCCTTTCACAATCAGAAACTGGCGACTGCAAGACCTAATGCGCCAATGAGCCCAACGGTGCAGAGCATTCCCGCCGCCAGACGGGCATATTGATCGGAACGGCGGCTGGGATAGAACGCATCCACGATAAACGTCATACCCAGCACCTGCGCTGCCGCCAAAGCCGCCACCGCGCCGCTTTTCACCGCCCACCACGCCAGGTCGGGCCTGCCCGCCTGCTGCGACAATCGCCCCGCCGAGCCCCAGCCCCAAACGCCCGCGACCACCAGCCCCAGGGCAACGATCGTCCCCATCAGGCCCGATAACTTCGATAACATCATGACCTCCGTGTCATTTCATTTGCGATTTTTGATTTTCGATTTGCGATTGATGCAAAATCGGTCGCAAATCGCAATTTGCAAATCAAAAATCAGCTTCTCCACAATTCCCACAGTATCGGCCGATCAGCGCAGAGCTTGTGAACATCGGCCAGCAATTCGACCCGGCGGCGAAGCCAGTCCCGCCAGTCCATGCGGTTGATTTTCTGTGCTGCCAGTCCCATCAGCGCCTGGACGCGCGCTGATTGACTCGACGGTAACAACTCCGCCAGTTCGGTTTTTGTCGCAACTCCCGCAAAAATCTGATTCCACTCGCCGACACGCGAGAGGTAATCCACCTGCACGCCCATCAGGCCCAGCGCCTGACGCAGGGAAAGCCGCTGGTTGTATAGTGCGGCCAGATTCTCATGCACGCCAGGCAGGTCGTTGAGTTCGAGCAATGACTCCGCCAATATCAGCCGGCTCGACCGATCGATGCCCGCCTGGCTTATCGGACGAAGATTCAGCAGCGCCCGGCAAAGGATTGCCGACTCCTGCCAGCGATTCTGCGCGTGCCTGAGCACGGCAAGATCGTGCAGGCACATGAGTTTCGTCATTCTAAAGAGGGAAAAACTGCCGAGTGCATCGGCGATGCGTCCCTCAGCCAGATCAAATTCACCGGCTGCGATCAGCGAGGTCGCGCCGGAACTGGCTCGCCTCAAGCTTCCCACGCCGAGCACCATCCAGATCACGCCGATGGCGACCAGCACACCCACCGCCACCATTTGCCATTCTTCGAACAGCGGCTGAACGATCACCGCCAGCACCGCGGCGACGATCAGAGTCCAGCGCAACAGCGTACCCAGCGTGAGGTCGCGCTCGGTTTTGGAAATGGCAAATTGTGTGGAAATCATGCCGCCTCCTTCGGACCCTCCGCGGCACGATATTTTCCCGCCAGCGGTTCTGTTTCCGGATAACGGCGATGAAGTTCCGCGGCCGGGGCAAGAAACGTTGCCTTGGTGTAATAGTCTTGAGCGGAATCCGTTTGCCCAAGCAAATCATACGCCCGCGCGGCCAGCACATATCCATCGGCGATGCGATGCCCAAGCTGCTCGCGAATGGTCGGCAAAGTTGTATTAAAAAGCTCGATGGCTTCGGCGGAGTGACCGGTCTTGACGTCGCGGTAGACTTCCAAAACCGCCAGCCCTGCCGACAATTCATACGGCGTTTGGCCCTGCCCCAATGCCCGGCCGGCGCGGGCGGCGTAGTTGCGCAGTTCATTGATCGAGCGATCCGCATCCACCAGATGGTCCTGCCGGAGCATCGCCATCGTCCGCGACATCTTCAGCGAATATTCGCTGGCCGGGTCAAGCCGGCCATTTTCGATCAGCTCGTCCTGCACACGAATGGCATCGTCAAAACGGTGATAACGGGCGAGCAATCCGCTCAAAAAGATCAGCCCCTGCGTCCGGCTTTGAGCGAGAACGACCGGGCGGGAGAGCATCGTATTCAACACCCCCGCCGCTTCGGGCCAGCGGCGCAGGCAAAGCAGTTCATCAATGGCTTGCAGCGCCATGGATTCCATACGCGTTCGGCGGGTCGTTCGCCAGGAGAACAAGATCAGTCCGCCGACCAGTCCGACCATCACCAGGTTGGAAATCAGATCAACAACCGAAGCCGCTTCGCCGCCGCGACTTGAGACAAATGCGCTGAGCAGCACGACGAGCAAAAAAACACCCGCCATGCGTCCCAGTCGAGCGCCGGGCGCGCGAGGCCGGCTGCGCTCCAACAGCGCATCGACATCCAGAAACTGTTGCGGATTTTCGCTCATTAGTGATGGCAGAGGGTATCCGAAATTACCCATTCTTCCAATGCGCCTCCGCCGCCGGAAGTCGCAGTCGATCTTCAGAAATCCAATACCTCATGATGTTTAGCGCGGGTTCGCAGGACCCGGCTCTTGCATCATCGCGAATCTTCCCCCACTCAACTTCATATGCACGCACGCCAGCGCCGGTGGAATCATCAATGGGTCGGCAACCGGCACTGCGCCCGGCAACACGGCCGCCAATCCATCGGGCGGACGGCCGCAGATCAACCACACCGAGTCGCCGGAAATCTGACCCAGCAAGTCGGTGCTGGCTGGATGCGAAAGTTTGATTATCGGACGCGGAAACCCGCGCGAGTAATGGGTGGCTGCCAGGTAGAAAACCTCGTTGTACCAACCGGGAAGAATTCCGGGATAGAAGACAAGTGTTTCGCCCGGCTGAACATTCATCTGGCTGAGGATTCGCCAATCGGGCGCATCCGCGTCCGGTAACACGTAGGCTCGCTGCCACAGCGCAAACGTTATCAGCACCACGATGGCGGGTGCGCCGTGACGAATCCACCCGGGAAGGCCAGACAGTAACGATGCAAACAACATGAACACCGCCGGCCCGGCCA
>DASZXJ010000098.1:0-7365 GCA_035545895.1 Tepidisphaeraceae bacterium
GTTTCCGTCTGTTCATCGCACGCGGTGCAAATCCGCTCCCGAAGATCCAACGACAAGCCCTCCATGCCACACCTCCAACAGCAGGTGATCGGCTCAGCCTACCGCAGGATAGGTGTACAGTCATCTGAAAACCGCTCTAAAAGGAAAAATGTAGAACGAACCCGTGGCCGTCATTTATGGCGCGAGGAGCGTGACTTGGTAGTTGTGCGCAATGATCGTCAGGTCGCGGGCATCGACGTTGCCGTCGTAGTTGAAGTCGCCCTGGCTGAAGGTTTTGCCGGACTGTTGCCAGTTGGGGGAAAAGAGGATCATGTCGCTCAAGTCCACCGTGCGGTCGCGATTGGCGTCGCCGCCCAGGGCGTAGAAGTCGAAATCGAAGTTGCCGGTCATAGCGTTGCCCGCCAGGTCGTGCACGTCGCCGGCCACGAGGCTCGCATGATAGTTTCCATCGGCCAGCACCCCGTTGGGGACAACAAACGTGAACGTTCCGACTGCATCCACCAATCCGAGGATGGTGCTGATGTTTCCGCCATGCGTAAGGTCCTGTACCAGCAGATTGGCGCTGCTGAGGACAACCGATTCCTCGAAGGTCAATCGCAAGGCATGGCCGGTTTCAAAGAGAAACTCGCCAGTCGGCGCAGCGGGTCCCTGCGTGTCGATCTGAACAACCAGCGCAGTCGATGGATTGGAATAATTCAACGGCGAGACGACATTGGATGAGGCAACCCGTACTGTAAACGAATGCGGACCATCGCCGAGAATGCTCGTGGGAATCAGGCTATAGGTGCTGTCGCCAACACCAAGCTGAACGGCCTGATCGAGAATGTTGTCGATGTAAAGCGAAACGAACGACCCGATGGGCGCGCTACCCTGAATGGTGGGCGCGGTGTTGTTGGTGATGTTGTCCGAATTGCTGGAGCCGCTGTCGCTGGAGGCAGCCAGGTCCGGCGCTTCGGGAGTAAACGCCTTGAAGACGGCGTCGAGGGCGTTAAGCCTGCCCGCACCGCTGAATTCGTCGTATCCGAGCCCATGCGCCGGCAGATCGACGGCGGTGTCCTGCAAATCCTGGGTGAGCTGGTCGGGAGTCAGCGAATGATTGGCCTGCAGAACCAAAGCCGCAATCGCAGCCGCATGAGGCGCAGCCGCGCTCGTGCCATAGAATGGCTCACTGAAAAATCCGAGTTGTCCGACTCGCGTGGAAACGCCATCCACAGCAGTAGCATCGAGGCTTTGACGAACCGTGACGGTCTGGTCGTCGAAATTGATATAAATGGTGGAAGGACCCTGCGAGGCAAAGTATTCGGTGACATCCGGCGAATCGGCGCGAACCGCCGACACGGCAAACACGCCCGGCGCCGCCTGCTGTCCAAATATCGAATCAGCCGTAATGGCATATTCAAACGCGCCGTTTCCGTTGCCGAACGTCAGCAATTCCAATTCGCGCGGCGCGCCGCTGAATCGCGCGATCGCCAGGCGCACCACCTGAGACGAGCCGGTGTTGTTCACCCAGGTGAAAGATTCAATCGGATCGGAGTTTCCCGACTGTATGTCCGTGCTCGATGCGATCACCTGAAAAGTGCTGTTGAACAGATACAGATCGTAATCGTTGCCACTTGCGCCAAAGGGGTCGCTCCATTGCAGGACCGCGCTCAGATCGCCGCCCGGTACGACGAGCAATTCCTTGAAGACATCGATGCCCGTGCCATCGAGAAAGTCGTTGAAGCCGGTGCCGTCGTTGATGAATTCGTGCTGATAATGGGAGATGCCGAAGAACCCCGCGGGCGTGCCGAAATTGCCCGCGGCGCTGACATAGAAAACGCCGTTGTTGACCGCGTTCTGTGCGGTCTGCGCGACGGTCCCGTCCTGGAAAAACGGTTCGCCCGGAAAGGCCAAATCATCCACGATGATGTCGCATCCCTGGCCAACCAGGTAGTTGATTGCATCGACCATGTCGAGATTGGTCGAAGCTCCGGAGAAATAGAGCTGCGCGCCCGGCGCCAGATCGTGAACGATTTCGAGCATGGCCGTGCCCTCATCGCCGGAGCCGGCATTGAGGGGATTGACGGTGACGGAAGGCAGATCGTCGCCGACGTCGGCGCGGTGATCGGCGCCATTGGAAATCACTCCCACCTTGATGCCGCTGCCGTCGATGCCGTAGTTGGCGAATTGCTGACGCACGAGGTCGGCCGTCAGAAGCGAATCGCCTTCACTGTCCACCGCGCCGGTCGAGACGATCGCATAATTGGGCAATTCAACCGCGCTGACCGAAGCCAGCCTGGTCACCGCCTGGAGGTTTGATGGTTTTACCCACACTTGCAATGTATGAGTCTTCTTGTTGTAGGTCTGGACATGGATTCCGATTTTGCGAAGCGCAGCCATCGCGGTGGTGGTCGCGCCGTTGAACCGGATGTTGACCTGCACATAGCCGTTGGAAGTGTAATGCGCCGGCGAGTTGGGCCGCTTGGCGCCTTTTTGAATGACAGGCTGAACCGCGGCCCATAAATTGGAATCCAGTTTGCCGCCATAGGTCTTGGGGACCACGATTTTTGTTGGCACCAAACCCTTGGGAATTTTGGCGACGGGCGCGGGAACTTTGCCAGGCAAGGCGGTGGAAAGGAGCGTGCGGGACTCAAGCAACTCGAGCGCGAGCGCATGAAGACTTGGTTGGGATCCCGGGCGTTGACGCACCTCTTACCTCCAGCAACTCCTTCAGCCGCTCCCTGCCCGAGACCCCAGGGAATCAGTCTACCTCAGGGTTTCAGGCAAGCAACCGTGCTCCGGCCCAGTCGGCGTGGTCGGAGGTGTTGCCGTTGGTCGCCACACCCACTACAAGCCGCAAGGTCGTAACATTCTGTACATTCAGATTGACCGCCTGAGTTGCACTGGCTCCGATCATCGTGCCGCTGTCGAACGCAAGTACGCCGTCCAGATAGACTTGGAACACAACGCTGCCGGCATTGCCGACCTCGTCATCCACGCCAATGTCCGACAGGAACTGGGTGTACTGCTTGTTGAGGTTGAAGGTGATGTCCGACGCCGCGTGCACACCAAGGCCCTTGGCATAGGTCACGGTATTGAGCGTGATGGTATGACCATCGTTGGCGCCGGTTTCGCCGTTGCTGTGGTCCTTTTCATAAGCGCCCCAGCCGTTGGTGGCTGCGGTGGGGGTCAGGCTGCTGAGATAAGTCGTCACCGTGCCCGTGGGCGTGGTGATATTCGATTCGTTGGAAGGCTGAGCCGAACTGCCACCGGCATTGGTCGCGAAGACTCGATAGAAGTAATTCGAATTGCCCCCAAGAATGGTCGGGTCGGTGTAATTGAACGTGGTGCCTGAAACAGTCTGGATGGCTGCCCAGGTTCCGCTCGCGCCAAGTTTCCGCTCGATGCGGAAACCGGTTTGATCGCCGGCACTATCAGTCCAGGTGAGATCAACCTTGGCCGTGGTTGGATTATAAGTGGCGGTGAGACTGGTCGGCGCCGCGGGCGGCGGCGTGGGCTGCCCGACGATCAGCCGCGCGTTGGCCCAATCGGCGTGGTCGTAGTTGTTGCCATTGCCCGAATCGGTCACAACGAGCTTCAATTGCGATTTGCCGGTGACATCGACCACGACCTGCTTGGTCGCCGTCGCGCCGGTCATCACGCCGCTGTCGTAAATCGGAGTCGCCGAACCATCGAGATAAACCTGGAACACAACGCTGCCGTTGTTTCCAACTTCATCATCCACGCCGATATCCGACAGGAACTGCGTATATTGGCCGTTGAGGTTGAAAATGAGCGTGGAGTTGGCGTGCACGCCAAGCCCCTTGGTGTAGGTCACCGTGTTGAGCGTGATGGTATGCCCATCGTTCGCGCCCTGCTCGTTATTGCTGTGATCCTTCTCGTAAGCGCCCCAGCCATTGACCGCTGACACCGGCGTGAGATCGCTGAGATACGCCTGCGTTTGCGTTGCGATGACGGCACTGACTTCGTTGGAGAACCCTGAAGGCCCGCCGGAGTTGTAGGCGTATACGTGATAGTAATATGTGTTACCGGAAGTTGCCGTTTGATCGACGAAGCTGGTTGTGCTCGGGCTGACATCGGCAATCTGGGCATAAGTTCCGTTTGCGCCAGTCTTGCGCTCGATGCGGAAACCGGTTTGATTGCTCGGCGGTTCAGTCCAGTTCAGCGTGACCTGCTGATTGACAACGGTCGGCGTGGCGAGCGTCGGCGCTGCCGGCGGAGAGACCTGTCCAGCCGTTGTCAGGCGGGCGTTGGCCCAGTCGGCGTGGTCGCTGTTGTTGCCGTTGCCCGAATCGGTGACAACCAGTTTCAACTGCGACTTGCCGGTGACATCGACCACCACCTGTTTGGTCGCCGTTGCGCCGGTCATCACGCCGCTGTCGTAAATCGGTGTGGCCGAATTATCAAGATAGACCTGGAAGACCACGCTGCCGGCGTTGCCCTTTTCATCATCCACGCCGATATCAGAGAGAAACTGTGAATATTGTCCGTTCAAATTGAAGACGAGCGTCGAATTGGCATGTACGCCCAGGCCCTTGGCGTAGGTTGTACCGTTGAGGGTGATGACATGACCGTCGCCCGCCGCCTGCTCGCCGTTGCTGGTGTCTTTTTCGTACGGTCCGTAGCCATTGGTCGCGGTGGTTGGAGTCAGGTCGCTGACATACACAACCGTTGGCTGCGAGGTGACATTCACGGAAACCTGCGCCTGCCCGGAGACCGCACCCTTATTGTCTCGCACGGTGTAGCCGAAGACATCGTTGCCGGTGAAGTTGGCATCGGGCGTATAGGTGATCGCGCCCGTGGTTGCATTAACACTGACGACGCCATTGCCTGGCTGAGCCGAAACAACAACCGTCGCGGGGTTGAGTGTGCCGTCCGAATCGGTGTCGTTGCCCAGCACGTTGATCTGAACCGGAATATTGACCGACGTCGTGGCCGAATCGGGATTGGCGACCGGCGGATGATTTACCTGCGGAATATCGAAATGCAGGTTTTCGATGATGGTGACGTTGTCACCATGCCAGTTGGCGGTGGCGATGTCCAGGTCGCCGTCACTGTCAAAGTCAGCAACCGCCATGCTGAACGGCGTATCACCCGCCGCAAAGCTCGCCGCCGCATTGAACGTGCCATCTCCATTGCCAAGCAGCACGCTGATGGTCATGCCCAGCGGATTGGTGCCATTGGGATAGTTGCCGCCGGTGTTGGCGCTGATCAGGTCGAGCTTGCCGTCGTTGTTCACATCGCCGATGCCGACGCCCTTGGGCACCGAACCGGCCGCGTAATTGACCGCGCTGGCGAATGTGCCGTTTCCGTTGCCCAGAAAGACGCTGAGGTTGTCCGAGCCGTCGTTGGCGGTAACCAGATCGGTCTTGGTGTCGCCATTGAAATCGCCAAAGCGAATCTGGTGTGGCGCCGTGCCCGAATTGTAGAACGTCGCAGAGCCGAATCCGCCGGTGCCGTTGTTCAGCAGGACGGCAATGTTGTTGCTGCCGTGATCGGCGATGGCGATATCTGGCATCGTATCGTTGTTGAAATTCGTCAATACTACCGAATGCGGCGCGCTGCCGACGTTGTAATCCGTGAAAGTCGAGAACGTTCCCGTGCCGTTGTTGCGGAAGACCCGCACGACGCTCGCGCCCCAGCCGACTTCGACAATGTCGTTGTCGTTGTCTCCGTCCACGTCGCCGATCGTCAGATCATGCGCGTTGGCGGAAGATCCGTAGTTCACCGCCGACTTGAACGTGCCGTTGCCGTTGTTGATCAGCACGCTGATCGTGCTGTTGTCCTGATTGGCGGTAACCAGGTCGGGTATGTTGTCGCCACTGACGTCTTTAACCGCGACCATTTTGGGAGTCGTGCCAACCCCATAATTAACCGCCGGCTTGAACGTCGCATCGCCATTGCCGAGCAGCACGCTGACGTTGCTGGCGCCGGCGTTGGCAACGAGCAGATCGAGGATATTGTCGCCATTCACGTCGGCGGAAGTCACACCGTGTGCATTCGTGCCGGTTGCATAACCGACCGGCGCCGCAAACTGAGGCGGAGGCGAAGGATTGTTCGTCACTTCCGCGCTCTGCGGGCTTTCGTCATCATCCACGTTGAGCGACGTCACGCGGTAGTAGTAAAACTGTCCCGGACTGATCGTGTCGTCAATGAAGCCGGTGCCCGTGATCCCCGCTGCAAACGGCGTGGTTCCCTCGCCGCCCGGAGTCGTCGAACGATAAAGGTTGTAGCCGGCTGCGCCGGTCGAAGTCATCCACGAAATCGTCACGCTGTCTGCCGCGGGCGTCGCGGTCACGCCGGTGGGAGTCGTCGCCAGGGTAGTCGCGGTGAATCCGGTGAAATCGGAATAACCCGCGATGTTGTATTCCTGAATGTGATAGTCGTAACTCACGCCCGGTGTCAGGCCCAGGCCATTGTTGTTATCGACATAGCTTTCGGTGTTTGGCGGCAAATCGGCGACTTGCGCGAATTGTGCGTCGCCAACCTTGCGAAGCACCTTGATACCCAGTTCATTGCTGGCGTTGTCGGTCCACGAAATGGAAATCTGAGTCGAGCCGATCGCGGTCGGCTGGCCATCGGTCGGAGTAATCGGCGCAACGGGCGTGGCTGTGTTGACCGTGTTGCTGTATGCCGAATCGCCGGCGCTGCTGGTGGCGCGCACGCGATATGAAAAGGCGACATTCTGCGTCAGGCCCACGTCGTCATACGATGTCGAACCCGCCGGAAGCAGCGCAATCTGGATGAATGGCCCGCCGGCCTCGGAACGTTCGACCTTGTACCCGGTTTCAGTCGTTGCAACGTCGGTCCATGAGAGATCGAGTTCCGTGCCCGATGCGGGCGTGACAACGAGATTGGTCGGCGCTGCCGGCGCCAACGCCAGCCCGTTTACTTCGCCGGGATCGATGATCTGGTTGTAAATGCGGACGTCGTCGAGCTGCCCGTTGAAATAATTGCCGCCCGAGCGCGTCGTGCCGTCGGCGTTATCGATCGTAAGCTGGCCGATCGATTTGAACGTGCTGCCCTTGAAGCCCGCTTCGAGCGTGCCGGTCTTGTTCAGCACGCCGTCGATGTAGAGCTTGATCGATCCGTCGCTGGCATTGCGGCTGATCGCCACGTGATGCCACTGGCCGTTGTTGATCGGCGTTGTGCTCATCACCGATCCGCTGTTGCCCACGGAAATACCGATATGCCCGGATGCGTCGAGATAACCCCAGCCGATGTCGTTGGCGCCGTTGGTCTGTTCGACGCCGGTCACCGCGGGCGCCGACCAGAACGTGTTGTTGCCCACCTGGGTCGTCTTGATCCAGAAGGCCAGGCTGCTGGTCGTGCCGAGCACCGTTGCGAGGTTGTTGATGACATCGA
>DASZXJ010000099.1:0-16046 GCA_035545895.1 Tepidisphaeraceae bacterium
TCATCTTTCTCAAATCCGAACGCGCCGCTGTTGTAATACAGGCTGCGAAGTCTCAGCCTGCTCATTTCATCCAGAACGTCGGCATATTCGATGATCCGCGGCACGCTGGAACATTGGAACCGCACGATTGAATTAGGACAAGAGCATATCGAGCTTGTCCGGGATGATTGCCGCAGCCCTGACGGCACATACCGCGATGCACGGCGGTCAAATCACGATCATCCGCCGAAGCTTTGGATATCCGCCACTGATCTAATTTTGTGCGTATGTTAAACTGTCGGGAATGAAACGCATCGTTCTCACCGGCGGACCGGGCGCGGGAAAGACAGTGATCTCCCGACGAATCGCGACGGATCATCCCGATCGTTTCACGCTGGTGCCCGAGGCAGCCACGCAAGTCTATGATGCGCTGCAAACGCGGTGGGACCGCCTGAACGAAGCCGGCCGGCGCGATGTTCAGCGGCAGATCTATCAATTGCAGATCGAACAGGAACATCGATTCAGCATCGAGTATCCCGACCGAACGTTGCTGCTGGATCGCGGCACGATCGATGGCGCCGCCTATTGGCCGCACGGCGCGGAAGACTACTGGCGAAATCTAGGCACGAACCTCAGCGCCGAGTTGCTTCGATATGACGCGGTCATCTGGATGGAAAGCGCCGCTGCCCTTGGAATTTACGACGGCGACCAATCCAACAGATGCCGCTTTGAAGATGCCGCCGCCGCCATCGAAAGCGGCAAAGTTCTTCTGCGGCTTTGGAGTGCCCACCCCAATTTGAAGCATGTAGGCGCCTTCGCCAACCTCGAAGACAAGATCGCCAGTGTTGATGAATTGTTGAGTTCAATCTGAACAGGTGTGATCGGGACCGGCCGCACGATACAATTGGGGGCCGATCGATTAAGGGAGGATAATGACTGGCCGGATAAACACATTTATCGTGCTGGGGATGTTCCTGACCGCATCGATTGTGTCGGCTGCGCCACGTCTCTACATCGATTCCCGGCCGACCAATCTTGATCCATCCGATCCGATTGGCCACTTGATCTTTCGAGAGATGCCTCGCCAGGCGCTGATCGTCGCCGCCACCGAAGATTTTGGCGCAATCTGCATTGATCCGACCGTCGAACCCGGTGTTCTGCCGCGCGACGGCGATGTGCGGATTGGCTTGGATCGCAAGGCTATTGCCGATCGCTTGGTTCTACATATCGAACTGTTTGATTCCAAAGACGGAATAATCGACCGCACTGATCTGGATCAAAAGGTCAACGAAAAGCGGATGGTTTATCTCGACGATTTTGCGCGACAATGTGATGATCTTCTCCATGACAAATGGGAATCGCTTCTCGCCAAACAACTGAAGAAGGACCCTTCGCCGCCAAAGTGGGATCCTTCTCTGCCGGTGCCGGCGGAAGTTGATCGATTGTTATCGACGATCGATTTTGATCATGCATTTTTAGCCGCCCGTTTGACGCATCTGGAAATCTCTCAAACAGGCGAATCGACTGCGCGTCTGGGCGCGTTGATTCGCGCTTATGTTCATTTGGGTGAGTCCACACGACATTTGGTGGCAGGACAGTCAGTGGGCTTCTTTGCACGAGCCTTGCTTTATTCACAAAGGCTGATTCGTCTTGCGCCAAATGATCCCGCCAGCTACTGGCACCGGGCATATGCCGAGGGGTTGTATGGGATTAATCTCGGAGCACAAGCTGATATGAAACGCGCTGCTGATCTGGGTGGCGATGAAATGCCGCATTGGGTGACCAGACTCCGCGGTCTGCTCGATTTTCAGACCATTGATCTACATGATCAGATCAACGATCCCCTGGCAGATTATTTTGCGTGGATGACGGTCCAGCATGCGCCATTTCGGATTCTCCCTCGCGAATTTGGCAAGACGGCATTGGAGTCTAATCCGGGCGCTGTCCAGGTGCTGGACAGCGTTTCAGTAAATAATTCCGGGCCTCCACAGCACGAATTGACCGCGCAGGCATCGCGAGATCTCAATCGTCTTGTTTCCACATTGGCCACTGATGCCGCCGCCCCGCGAGATGTTCGGTCAGCCGCCCAAATAGCATTGAGCGAACAGTTTTCTCCGACCGCGCTGCTGACTTTGCTTTCCACGTTCGACAAGCTGCCCGATGAACCCGGCGTGCCGCTGCAATGGTCAACTTATGCATCGATCGTTCGCGATTGCCAGTTCGTTAATTGTGTCCGCCAGCTCGAACACTTGTATGGTGATGGCGAGGATGTTTCAAACATGCGTGACCAGTGGTTGACACTTCTGCGTAATCATCGCTACGCCGCCTTTATCGCAAGTTATGGCAAGCCCAAGGTCATGCCTCCCGCCAATATTGTTGAAGCCGTACGTCGCATCGACTTTAAGGACGACGCGCTTTCCGCCACGCTGCTCACGCCGCATCTTGAGGTTTTGAAGATCGACAAAGATCCGCGCCGCGATGTTTTCTGGTTTATCCGCCAGAGGCAACAGAGCGGAAACACCAGCGTCGACCTCGCCTTTAATCTTTGGCTGTATCAATCTACTGACGTTAACAGCGATGCCGAGATCGATAAGAGGCGAACTGAAGACTGGCGAAGCGAAGCCGAGGTCCTGGCGTCGGTGTGTCCTAATCATCCGCTGGCCATTGCGGTGCAACTGATTACCAATCCGCAGGAGACGCTTGGCCGCGCCGAGCAGATTGAGCACGATTTTGCCGGCAATCCCATCGTGACCTATGGCCTGGGCCGCGCGTATTTGCAGGCAGGCCGCATCGACGAAGCGATTCGCCTGCTTGAATACACGGTCCAGCTAGCCCCCGATTATCCCGCCTATTATTACTTGGCCAATGCACATCTTGCCAAGGACGATGTCCAGGGATGGTTGGACGCCCTCGAAACGTACATGAAAACGCCCAAAGACATACCTGTCGCAAATACATCTGTTTGCCGAATGATGGCACTTCGATTGCTTGAGATGGGTGATCTCGGCCGAGCAGTCGAATACGCCGATCGCGCGGTGAAGAGCGGTTCAGAGCCGGACGTTGAATGCAAGGTGCTTGTGCTGCTTGCCTTGGGCGAATATGACCAAGCCGATGAGCTGATGCATCGATTTGCAACCAATTACAACTATGTGCTGGACTATTATCGCTTTGTCCGATCGACCGGTCACGGCGATCTTGAAACTGCCCTTCGACTGGTTACACCGGTGATCAGGCGATTCGAAACCAGCCAGAATCCGAACGACCTGCGTTGGGCCGCCCAGTTTTATGCCTTCGAAAGTCAACCCGACAAAGCTGAATTACTCTGGCAGCGGCTTTTGCGGATGGATCACAATTACATCAACCTGATGTTTCTTTCGATTCACGCTTTGGAGAAGAACGATCGCGATCAGGCGATCTCGTTTTTAACCGAAGCAAATAAATTGAACCCATCTTTTTCCGGCGATTCCGCATACGCTTCAGGCGTTGCTGAAATGTTGCGATGCATCAAGGATCACGCCATCCCCGATCAAACCGGCCACATTACCTATTTCGTGAAGAAACACACCAATGCCGCACAATGCGGAAATGTCTGCTACTGCCTGGGCAGGATTTGCGAGTTGAATCATCACGACGAAGAGGCCAAATGGTGGTATCGCGCCGCGATGAAAACGCCTGATATGGGATTCATGGGCCGGCCTCTGGCGTTCAACGCATTGAAACGGCTTGGCGAAGATTATTATAAATAATATTCATCGCGTTCCTTGCTTGTTCGCATTGACCGGTACTATAAGTTCTGCAAACGCGCCATCCTGCAGGAAAGGAAATTCCAATGAGCACCGCACGAGCTTTTGCAGCAAACAGTTCGACGTCTCCGCTTGCCGCCGCCAGTATTCCGCGCCGCGACGTGGGGCCGGAAGATGTAGAGTTTGACATCCTTTATTGCGGCGTCTGCCATTCCGATCTGCATACCGCACGCAACGAATGGGCCGTCTGGCCGACGGTGTATCCCTGCGTGCCGGGTCATGAAATCGTCGGCAAGGTGACCAAGGTCGGCAGCAAGGTGAAAGGCTTCAAGCCCGGCGACCTGGCGGCGGTGGGGTGCATGGTCGATTCCTGCGGAACCTGCCCCAGTTGCCGCGAGGAACTTCAGCAATACTGCGAAATGGGCGGCGTCATCTTCACCTACAACTGCCCCGATCCGCACAAAACCGCGCCCGTCACCTATGGCGGATATTCCGACCGCATCGTCGTCAAGGAAAAATTCGTCCTGCATGTTTCACCAAAACTGAATCTGGCGGCGGTTGCGCCGCTGCTGTGCGCGGGGATTACAACCTATTCGCCGCTGCGGCACTGGGGCGCTGCGCCGGGAAGAAAAGTCGGCATCGTCGGGCTGGGCGGGCTGGGACATATGGGCGTGAAATTCGCGCATGCGTTCGGCGCTCACACCGTTCTGTTCACCACATCGCCATCCAAAATCGAAGACGGCAAGCGTTTGGGCGCCGACGAAGTGGTCATCTCCAAAAATCCCGATGACATGGCCAGGCACACACGCAGTTTTGATCTGATCGTCAACACCGTGGCTGCTTCTCACAATCTCGATCCATTCATCTCGCTGCTCAAGCGCGATGGCGCGCTGGTGCTGGTGGGCGCGCCCGAACATCCGCATCCATCGCCATCGGTATTCAATTTGATCCTGGGAAGACGGTCGCTCGCCGGCTCCGCCATCGGCGGCATCGCCGAAACCCAGGAAATGCTCGATTACTGTGCCGAGAAAAACATCGTCTCCGATATCGAAATGATCCCCATGCAAAAAATCAACGAAGCCTACGAACGCATGCTCAAGGGCGATGTGAAATACCGCTTTGTGATCGATATGAAGACGCTGAAAGCGTAATCACCTCAGCAAATACTCCTGCATAAACATCACCGCCGCGACCATCTGCTCGGCTTCGGTGCAAGGCACGCGTTCATCGCCAATGTTTTCGACGACCGGATTCTCGTTCGGCGGAACGACGTCCTGTTGCGCAAGTACCGGATTGCAAAAATCCGATTAAACCAAGTCATCATTAAATGAGGTAAATAATGAGTTAGACGCACTTTTCACCGGTTTTTCATTATTTCCCGCGCATCCCCTGTCCAGATGATGCAACCTCCGCTACCCTTCTAATCCATTTTGAAAGGATACGACATGGTTCGCCGCCTGATTGCTGTTGCCGTTTTGATGACCGCTTCTCAAGTGTTTGCTCAGCCCGCCACGCAGCCTGCCCAGGATGATTATAAGAAAGCCAGCTACGGCGTCGGCTTTAATCTTGGCAAGAGCATCAAGTCGTCCGGGCTTCCGATGGACGTCGACAAGATGGTCGATGGCCTGCGCGACGCCGTCGCGGGTAAGACCTCGCAGGTTTCCGATGCCGATTTCAAAGCGGCCATGACTAAGGTCCAAGCCGAAGGCCAGGCCCGCGCCGAACAAAACGCCAAGCTCGAAGGCGCAAAACAAGAATCGGAAGGCAAAGCCTATCGCGAAGCCAACGCGAAAAAGCCCGGCGTCAAAGTCACCGCATCAGGCCTGCAATATCAATCGATCACCGAAGGAACGGGCGCCTCGCCCAAACTCACCGACACCGTTAAAGTGCACTACACCGGCAAACTGATCGACGGGACCACGTTCGACAGTTCGGTCGATCGCGGCGAACCGATCTCGTTTCCACTGGGCCGGGTTATCAAAGGCTGGGGCGAAGGCCTTCAACTCATGAAAGTCGGCGGCAAAGCAACTCTCGTCATCCCGCCCGACCTGGGATACGGCGCTGAAGGGGCCGGCAACGATATTCCCCCCAACGCCACGCTGGTTTTCACCGTGGAATTGCTCGGAATCGAAAAACCCGCGGACGGACTCACCATGCCGATCCCAGGAAGATAAAAACGAAAATCCATCCAGACTCTTTTTTAGAGCGGTTTGCAAATCAGTGTACCGCATATCCGCAGTGCTTGAACCAACTTTTGGTGTCGGCGGCGGTGATTGTCGCGAAGGCCGCAGCGCCGGCTTCCTGTAACGCTTGGACCGTTCGGGCCTGTGGCGGCCTCGATGCACGCGCCGCCCACCATTCCGCCAAGCCGGATCGCTCCGATCATCGTCAGAACCTTCCAATGTCTCTCTGCGGCACGGCGCCGACCACGCGCTGGTTGGGCGGCGCTCGCCCGTGCGTGCGCGTCAGGCGCGCAGGTTGTGCCGCTCTCGTCAACAAAAACCAGCTTCCTGGCCGGAACCTTGCGGACCTTCTCCAGCCAGTCTTGACGCAGCTTTTGAACGCGTGGCGTGTCACGCTCGCTGGCGTGCAGAGACTTTTTTTACGCGGCAACTTCAGACGCCGGCACATCGTCCAGGGTCGCACCGACCGGTTGCCGCCCGCTATGGCCAGTTCCCGGCAGAGTTCCCCCAGCGTCGCATCCGGTTTCCGCTCCACCCGATCACGCACCTTCTGAAGATCATTCTCGTGCATCGACGGCTTGCGACCGCCGGCACGCGGCTTGACGGCGATCAAACCGGTGAGTTTCTTTCGCCGAAGCAGCTTGCGGATAAACGATGTGCTCACGCCGAAGCGTTCGGCGATCTCCACCCGCGTGTCAATCCCCTCATCACACGCCGCCACGACCCGTTCCCTCAGGTCTAATGAATAGGCTTCCATGCCGCACCTCAACGTCAGGTGACAGCAGCATGGTACACTGATTTGCAAACCGCTCTAGAGGCGCTAAATATGCGAACATCTGCACTTTTCTCGCAGTCACATTGAAAATGTAAAGCCGCCGACGGTATCGGCGGACAATCTCCGTCAATATTTTTTATGATCCGGATGACAGCACAAATCCACCACCACGGTGCTGGCAAGAATCAGCAGGTCATCCTCGCCGCGGTCTACATCCACTCCATATGAATCGGTCAGGGTGAACCACTTTTTGGAAACCGTTGCGACAGTCTGTCCGCTGCGCGTGAATTCATATTCGCGGTCCAGAAAATCGCCTTTGGCCTCCAGGTCGTCGGGCCCGGGCACATCCACCGAAAACGTGCAGTGTAAAAGCGTGAAGATCGATTTCTTCGCCACCGCCGCCAGTGAATCGCCGTACCAGATTTCATATGTAGGCCCCCACGACAGCAGCTTTTGTGCGATATATGCAAGCTGGTTGCCCTGCATATCCTGAAACGACAATTTATTTCCGAATGAAATCGCCCGCCCATCGACCAGAAACCGGTCGCTGCCGTTTTCATCACGGATGATGTAATCGTCGCCAAGGCAAAAAAGCTTTTGCTTCATCTGATAACGCATGAACTGTCTGGGGTCTCCTTCCAGAAGATGAGGGGAGTATCGGCAAGTGGTCGAGGGTGAGCAATTAGAAATCGGGGGTAATTACATAGTCGGTGGGTCCCCCTACGGCGGAGCTGTGGGCTTTTTGGATCGACTACGACTCATCCCCCGATTCTACCCATTGAAGGAGATACCAGCGCAATTCCCAACTGAAATTATAAGTGTGGGGTTTGCTCCGCTGAATGACTAAAATGGGCAATGATGAATCTTCGCCTCAAACCATCGATTGCGGCACTGACCTGTTGTTTGCTCGTAAACCTCGTATCGGCGCAGACAACGCAGGAGTCGTCCAGGTTTCTCCGGTTTGTTCCGGATGATAACAACGGCGGGGTGCTCGAAGCGTCGGTGGTCACCTACCGTAACGCGGCGGGGCAGACGGTTGACCTGATCGCGGCTGTGCACGTGGCGGATAAGTCGTTTTATCGCGATCTGAACAAAAGTTTTGAGCAATACGATGCGCTGCTCTATGAAATGGTCAAGCCGAAGGACATGTCCCCCGCTGAGCGAACCTCGCGCGGGCCGGCAGGACTCAAGGATTTGTCGCGGCCGATGGGGTGGGTCGGCGTGTTGCAGCAGTTCATGAAAAATACGTTGGAACTGAGTTTCCAACTCGAGGAAATCGACTATTCCAAACCCAATTTCGTGCATGCCGATCTGGACCTGGAAACCTTTCAAAAGATGCAGGCCGATCGGGGCGAATCCATTCTGATGCTGATGTTTCAGCAGATCATTCGCGAAATGACGCGCGAGCAGCAGCCAGGCATGGCCGAGCCGGATGGATTTACACTGCTCTACGCGCTTCAAGCGCCCGATCGAGGCAGGCAGTTGAAACTGGTGATCGGCAGGCAGTTCAATCAGATGGAAGACATGATGGCCGACCTGGGGGGCCCGGGCGGGACCGTGCTGCTGACCGAGCGCAATCGAGCCGCGCTGGCAACCCTACGCAAACGTCTGGACGCCGGCGATAAGAAGGTGGGCATTTTTTATGGCGCGGGTCATCTCAAGGAAATGGAAAAGGACCTCATCGGCCTGATGGGTTTCAAACAAGTGGGCGAACCCCACTGGCGCGTGGCGTGGGACATGCGAATCAAGTCCCCGGCAACCCAGCCGACAACCTCGCCAATGAGGTGATTTTTCATCGAATTTCCGGTCCTGGTGCAACTTAATCGTGACATGGGCTTTTCGCCCACGAGCACGGACTGAAAGCCGTGTCACATTTGAAAAATGCACCAGTGCCGGTGAATCGCTCAGTGGATTCAAAGTCAAGTTGTGCAGATGCGTGTTGATCGGCCGAGTTTACGGAAACATATCATTTAAGCTGCATAAGTTGTTCAAATGGGCAACAACTTGAGGCTGTTCGAGCTGGATCAATTGCGCGCTGGCCAGTGCTTCGACGATTCGGCCGATGTCGCCGCTGTTCTGAATTCCCCAACCCTTGAAAACAGATTTGGCTTCAGCGGCGGATCCGAAATCATCGATCGCCAGATCGCGCACCGCGGTACAGATGCGTTCAGCGCAAAGCCCGGGATCGGTTTCGATATCAGCCGGTCGCGGATCGATTGGCTGCATCGATTGCATCCACGCGCGACAGATCAGAAGGAGCGCATCGGCGGGAAACCCAAGCGACCGCGATGCTGATTCAAACGGCTGATACGCAACGCGGTCCACTTCATCCGCATTGCCGAACATTCCATGACGCAGTGCATCGAGCAGGGATCGCAGGATCGGCAGGCCGCATTCGGGACAGCGATTGGCGGGCGTCAGGCCGCGAAGGTTGTAGCCGCACTTCACGCAGGGGAGGTCCGCTTGCAACGTCGGGTCGATTGGCTCGCCCATTATCGATTCGGAAGGATCATCGGAATCCGGACGAGGCGTCCGGCATTTCCAGCATTCGGTGAATTGGCCTTCAATGATTTCGCCGCAGTTTTTGCATTTCCATGTCGGCGTGGGTGCGTGATGCGGGCCTTGCCGTTTGAATTGATCCAGAATTTCCGATGCGCGAGGCCAATCCGCCTGATCGATCCAGACAGTTGGATAGACCGCGCCGACGAGCATGCCGGCGGTATGAGTCAACGCTTCATCCATGACTTGCGCTGTGATTCCTTCAGCTTCGAGCAAATTGCGCAGGAAATGGGCCTCCATCGAATCGCGGGCTTGGTATAGCTGTTTCATCGCCATGTTTGCATCTCGTTCATATCCGCTTGGCGGGCGGGGTGCAAAGGAGGACCGGGAATCAATTTCATTGATGAAATCGCAATTTATACCTTGACCCGGTCTTTATAAAGGGACAAAATAATCTGATTATTGCGATCTACCCATCTGTAACTCTTTTCTCGCTGGCATGATTTCGCCGGTGAGCATTCTTTCCGGTATCGCGGGGTTATTTCCGCTGCTGGACGCGGGAACCTGAAGTTGCCGGCACAGTTCAAATCCGCGCGGCACTCTGTCGCCGGACAGGAGGATTTATGAAACATATTGTTGTTGTTGCGCGCACGTTGGCGCTTTCGATTTTATTAACCGGTGTGTGGGCCTCGGCCGCCACGGTGGTGATCAATCCTGGCGACGGGGGGTGGACCAACGGTGATACGCGTGATGCCACCGGCGTCAATGTCGATCCAGCGCCGGGCCGACTGGATTTGAATGTTTCTCCGCCAGGTGGAGTGTCACCCAGTGGCAATAACGTGCTGCGTCTGGTGACCGACACCGGCAGCGCCAAGGCAACGCTTCAACAGTCCGGAGTCAGCTTGGGGAACATCGCGAATTTTTCCGGCTCGTATACCTGGTACAAGGAAAACGCCGGAGCAGCCGCGCCTGCATTCAAGCTGGGAATTGATACAACCGACAGCAACCCCACATCAAGTCGTCCAGGCGAAGCGCTGTTCGACAAGTTCCTTGTCTACGAACCATACGACAATCCCGATTCCGGCGACCCGGGTACTGGCGTATGGGTGAATCAGTCCTTCAGTCTGAACAGCGGAGGCTGGTGGCTGGTGGATCGCACGGCCGGGAACATTCAGGTGAATCCGCCTTATAGCAGCCTGACGCTTAATCAATGGCTCAGCGATGCAACGTACGGAACCCGACTGAGCGGCGGAAACATTGTTGCCATTCAAATTGGCCAAGGTTCGGGGAACGCTGGGCTGACGTCATATGTTGATTCAGCTGCGTATACCTATGGCGTGAATGCGCTCTCCGAATCGTATGTGTTTGGAGAACCCACGCCTGAACCGGCAAGTTTGACGGTTATCTCGCTGGCAGGCGCGCTGTTTATTCGACGCGGCCGTAAATAAACGGCCTGGGAAAAAACCGACTTCGATTTGGCGGCCCCGAGTTTTCATCAGGCGAATATGGGCTCGGGGCCGTTTTATTGTTTCATTCGGGACAAACAATTCCGCTCAAATCTTCGCTTGATTGCCGCATACCTGAAGTTAGGGTAAAGTACGGTATGCAAGAGGGCGAGTATTCGTTTCGGGACGCCTTGGTCAAAGGTCCCGCCTACCGGCGCGGGGCGGGGATCAATCCCGGCAATCGATTTGAGACGGTACGCCTGCATGTGCTCGGCGAAGAGTTGGATCGCCAGTGGATCGAGCGGGACAACGAGGATGGCTCGAATAACAAAGTCGAGCGGCAGGTCTTCTTTGATCGAACCGAGACGATCATCAATCACGTTTCGCCGACATCGGATGTGCCTTTTGACTGGACACTGAATCCGTATCGCGGCTGCGAGCATGGATGTATTTACTGTTTTGCGCGGCCTTACCATGAATACCTGGGGTTCAGTTGCGGGCTGGATTTTGAAACCAAATTGATGGCCAAGCCGGACGCGGCAAGATTGTTGCGCGATGAACTGGCCAATCCAAAATGGAAGCCCGAGCCGATCGTGATGTCCGCCATCACGGACATCTATCAACCGATCGAACACAAGATGCAAATTGCCCGCCAGTGCCTGGAGGTGCTTGCTGAGTGCAATCAGCCCGTTTCAACCATGACCAAAAGCGCGCTGGTTTTGCGGGACACGGATTTATGGTCGCGGTTGGCGGAGAAGAACGCTGGGCGTGTGACCGTGACGCTGGTGACGTTGGATTCAGACCTTGCGCAAAAGCTGGAGCCGCGTGCTTCATCGCCGATGGCGCGGTTGCGGATCATTCGCGAACTGACGGCTGCTGGAATTCCGGTAACGGTCAATGTCGCTCCGATCATTCCGGGATTGACGGATGAGGAGGTGCCGAAGATTTTGCAGGCGGTTTCCGATGCCGGCGCGCGACGGGCGGCGTGGGCACTGTTGCGCCTGCCTTATCAACTCAAGGAATTGTTCCTCGATTGGCTGCAGCGCAACGTGCATCCTGATCGTGCGAAAAAGGTGGAATCGCTGATCCGCCAATCGCGAGGCGGGAAGCTGTACGATGCCTCGCGCCGGCGCCATCGCGGACGCGGGCCTCGTGTGGAGCAGATCTCTCAATCGTTCGATATTTTCACCCGCAAATATGGATTGAACCGCGACATTCGCCCGTTGTCAGGAGCACATTTCCGCAGACCCCAGAAGGGCGGTCAGATGACGCTGTTTTAACGGGGCAATCAGTGATGCGGATGCTGATGCAGCAAGATGTGCGGGCGCTCCAGTCCGTTGCTGAGCATCAGCGATTCGTTGGAGAGCAGTTCAACGGTCGGCCCTTGCGCGACGATCCTGCCATGATTGAGCAGCAAGGCTCGCGAGCATAGTTCGACAACGAGTTCCAGGTCGTGGGTTGCGATGATGATGGTCGCATCGAGCTGACGAAGAAGTGATTTGAGTTCGCGCTTGCCGCCGGGGTCCAGGCCGCTGGTGGGTTCGTCCAGCACGAGGATGGAGGGTTTGCATGCAAGCAGCCCAGCCAGGCAGACACGCCGCCGCTCGCCGAGGCTCAAATGGTGCGGCAGGCGGTTTTCAAATCCTGGCAAACCAATTTGCTTGAGACTCTCTTCGACGCGCAGGCGGACTTCTGATTCGCTGAGCCCCAGTTGTCGCGGTCCGAACGCGACATCTTCAAATACGGTGGGGCAAAAAAGCTGATCGTTTGGGTCTTGGAAGAGCAATCCCACCTGGCGGCGGATTTCGGGCAAAGTGGCGCGATTGATCGGTTGCCCCATGATTTTCAGATTGGCATCGCCGTTGAGGTCTTCCGGCAGCAGGCCGTTGAGATGTTGGAGGAGCGTGCTTTTTCCCGCGCCGTTGGGTCCGATCAGGCCGACGCATTCGCGGGGTTGCACGGCAAATTCGATCGCGCTGAGGGCTTCGACGCCATCAGGATAGCGATAAGTGAGATTGCGGACGTCGATGGCAGCGCTCATCGCCACCCCCTGGCGCACATGGCTGCGTAAATGCGATCCGCGCGATCGGCGGATCGGATGAAAAGCTGGCCGATGACGGTCGCGAGATTTTGCCATTCAAACCGCCGGCTGATGCGGAACGTTCGCGACGCCCGAGCACGCCTCATGCGATGCGCTTCCTCGCCCAGCACGAACAAGTAGCGGTGCATAAGCAGCATCGTCGTGATCAGCAGTGAAGGAATACGCACCGATTTCAAAACCCGGACCAGCTCGGAAATCGTGCAAGTGCCCGCCAGCACGATCATCGTTGCCACGCACAACGTGCACCGCGCGATGATAAGAAGCATCACTCGCCAGCCGCCGGGCTGGAATAACGAGAGCAATGCCACGCCCAGTATGAACGGCTCGGCGATCAGTAGCCGGCCAAGAATAAACCTGAGCCGCACTCGCCCAATGATTGCGGAAATCAGCAAAATCGCTGCCACGGGCAGGAGGAAAATGGCATGTCGCGCCGGCAAGGCAACCACAAAAAACACCATTGCCAGCGCGCCCATCACCTTGATCGTCGCGTTGATGCGGGCCGGAGCGGGTTGGTAAAGAAGCGGTGGGTGCACCGTTGGCCTTAAGGTTGTTTTGTTTCCAGGCGAGCGGCGGCAAGCGGATCGACCGGTTCGGTCCTCGGCACCAGGATGCGGGCAAATATCCACGCGAGCCCGAAAACAAAAACAGTTCCAACCGCGCCCGCGACGGATGTGCTCAGGTTCGCCGATGTGATCAGCGGCATTTTGTATTCGGGCATCGGCGATGGAACGATCACGGCGGCTTTGTCATCAAAACCGAGAGACTCGGCGGTCTTGTCCAATCCATCCGGGGCGGTCGATGCAAATGGCGAGACGAAAAGTGCCAGGCCAAGTGCGATGAGCACGCCATATGCGGTGAAAGAAAAATACGATCGCGTTGCTCCAGCGGGCGGCGCGAGCAAATCAGGCCGGCTTGCCGAAACGGCGACGAGCACCAGAGCGGTAATGATTGCCTCGCCGATGCCGATGAGCATGTGAACCGCGGTCATCGCGGGGAAGGCGACTTTCCACGGGATGGTTCCCGACGCCGCCAGTTCGCCGGCGCACACGATCGATGCGACCACCGTGCTCAGCCACGATGCAAACGTCGCCGCCCAGATTTGGCCGGTCAATCCGTTGGCTAGCCGGCTGAGCAACCTATAAACCGTCCAACCCAATACTCCGCCAATGATTGCCATATTGAAAATGTTCGCGCCCAATGCGGTGACTCCGCCGTCGGCGAAGAGAAAGCATTGAACGATCAAAACGGAGGAGATGACGATGACGGCTGCGCTGGGCCCGAGCAGGACCGCCGTCAGCACTCCGCCGATGAGATGCCCGCTGGTTCCGCCTGCGACGGGGAAGTTGATCATCTGGGCGGCGAAAACAAATGCCGCCGAAAGTCCCAGCAAAGGCACGCGCCGAGGCGGCAAATGCAGTCGCGCCTGCCGCAGCGCCACACCCAATCCGGCCGCGGAAAGCGCTCCCACCGTTGCCGCCGCTTTCGTGTCCAGAAATCCGTCAGGAATATGCATGATTCGATCCTAACTGCAGAAACTCAGAAAACCCACGTTAATCCAACGGTACTCGTCCAGTCAGGCCAGTCTCCGGCGACTTTTTTCCCGATGGCTGCATCAAGCGTCAACGTGTCGTTGATCGCATATCGGATGCCGACATTTGAACCCATCGATGTGAGTTCGCCTTCTATGGGCGTTTCAAATACCAGTTCAGCCACCGGCGCCAATCGATCGGTCCATTGATAGATGATGGCCAGGCCATAGCGAATGACATCGCCTTCCTCGCGATCGCCGGTCCATGTGTATCCCAGGTTGAAAAGGATACTGGCCCTGTCATTGAGGTCTTTCTGAATGATGTAGGTCAGGTCGTAATCGACCTTGCCGGTTCCCAAGCCTCTGCGCCGGCTGGCGGTGGGCAGCTTGATAGTCCCGGACAGGCCATGATCAAAAAACGCCTGATCGTGGCGGAGGAAGTTCCACTTGAAGGACAGGGTCATGTCGCTGAGTCCCTGTTCATATTCTGTTTCGTCGTCATCGTCTTTTCGACTGTCGAACTGTCCGCCAAGGCCGACTTGCGTTTCAATGTTCGGCAGTACACCATACGTCAGGGTGAGAGGAACGTCGAAGTGATTATTCGAATCAACGCCAGCATAGCCGGCACCTGTTTCGATCTGAAATTTGTGAAGTTCCACAGGGAAGGGATCATCGATATTGAGCGGGCGGCCTGCGTACGATAAACCTGTCAGTGCGAGCACCCAAATTAACATGCAAAAACAACAGGCCTTCATCCGCCGATTCCTTTCGACGGCCATGGTAACGCGCGCGGATAAAAAGACGAAAACGCTTCTGCAAAAGAAAAACTGGCGGCGCCGAGTGCATCATTTTGCAATGACGTGGCTTACAGCGATTTCCGCCAGCGCATCGGTGGCATATTTCACATCCTGAACAGACAGAAACGGTCCGAAACTGAAGCGGGTCGTGCCGCCGGTTTCAAGTGTGCCCATGGCCTGGTGGATCAGCGGGGCACAATGAATGCCGCTGCGAGTGAGGATGCCATAATGTGTTTCAAGGACGGCGGATAGTTCGTGCGGGTCGATGCCGTTGATTCGAACCGAGAAGACGCCGACGCGGTCGCGCACGCCTTGCGGGCCGAAATAGGTCAGGCCGTCGATATCGGAAACTCCATCAATGAACGTGCGCACCAGATCGCGTTCGTGCGAGCCAATCTGCTCGACAGTTTCATCTAGTAACCAGGCGAGCGAAGCGCTC
The DNA here is from genome assembly GCA_035545895.1 of Tepidisphaeraceae bacterium. GTDB lineage: Bacteria > Planctomycetota > Phycisphaerae > Tepidisphaerales > Tepidisphaeraceae > DASZXJ01. Next base: position 15,490 of record DASZXJ010000099.1, read on the forward strand.
AGGCCCGCGATGCCGACGGCGTTGTGGCTGCCGGATTCAAAGCGGTCGGGCATCATGTCAGGCTGACGCGGTTCTTCGCTGACCGAGCCGGTGCCCCCTTCGCGCGTGGTTTGCAGGATGCTTTCCAGGCCGGGACGGATATATAAAAAGCCGGTCCCCAATGGTCCGAGCAAGCCCTTGTGTCCCGGCGCGGCCAGCAGGTCGATCTGGTCGGCCTGTACGTCGATTGGCAGATGGCCGGCCGACTGGGCGGCATCGACCAGCAGAGGCACGCCATGTTCCCGGGCAATCGCGCCGATCGCGCGAATCGGCTGAATCGTGCCGGTGACGTTGCTTCCCTGTCCGATGGCGATCAGCTTCGTATCGGATCGGATGGCTTTACGAACATCATCCGGATTGAGCAAACCGGTTTTAGGGTCGATGCGCACCCGGGTCTGCTGAACTGTTCCGCGGTCGCACAGCGCTTGAATGGGGCGCAGAATCGAATTGTGATCGATCTGGGCGCAGATCACATGGCTCGGCTTGGCTGGGTCGAGAAAACCCTTGATGGCCATGTT
>DASZXJ010000100.1:0-16337 GCA_035545895.1 Tepidisphaeraceae bacterium
CAAACTCGCCGTCCCCTCCCAGGGCCGCATGTACTACATCCGCTACGCCCTGAAAATGGGCTGGAGTGTCGACGACATCTTCCAACTCACCAAAATTGACCCCTGGTTCCTCACCCAGATGAAGGAACTCGTCGATTTCGAAGGCACCTCCGAAGAGGCCCAGGCCCATTGGTCCATGCGTAAGTCGCAGCCGGAAACCTTCGCCCGGGTGATGCGCGCCGCCAAGGAACGCGGCTACAGCGACGTTCAACTCGCCACCATCTGGCGCACCACCCCCAACGAAGTCCGCGACGCCCGCAAAGCCGCCGGCATCGTCCCCGTCTACAAACTCGTCGACACTTGTGCCGCGGAATTTGAAGCCGCGACTCCCTACTACTCCTCCGCCTACGAGTCCCCTATCACCAAGCTCGAGGCCGGCAAATCGACCACCATCCTCGACGACGAAATCCGCATCTCCCAAAAGAAAAAAGTCATCATCCTGGGCGGCGGCCCCAACCGCATCGGCCAGGGCATCGAATTCGACTACTGCTGCGTCCAGGCCGCCTTCGCCGCCAAGGAACTCGGCTTTGAATCCGTCATGGTCAACTCCAACCCCGAAACCGTCTCCACCGACTACGACACATCCGACCTCCTCTTCTTCGAACCCCTCACCCACGAAGACGTCCTCAACATCGTCGAACGCCTCAACGGAAAACCCCTCGTCTCTGCAAACTCGAGACTCGAAGCTGGAAACTCGTCCGGCCTCGTCCACGGCGTCATCGTCCAATTCGGCGGTCAAACCCCGCTGAACCTAGCGCGCGGGCTACACGAAGCCGGCGTGCCCATCATCGGCACGAGCGTCGATTCGCTCGACGCAGCCGGCGACCGCGAACAATTCCGCGAACTGCTTCAGAAACTCGGATTGAAACAGCCCGCCAACGGCATCGCGCGAAGCATCGATGAAGCCCGAACGATCGCCAAAGAGGTCGGCTATCCCGTTCTCGTGAGGCCCAGCTTCGTGCTCGGCGGACGCGCGATGGAAATCGTCTCCGATGAACAGCAGCTTGATTATTACATGACCCACGCAGTCGAAGCGGCCTCAGGCTCGACGATTCTTGTCGATAAATTCCTCGATGCAGCGACCGAAGTGGATGTGGACTGCCTGGCGGATTACGAACCGGCCGGCGACAAGGGCCAGGCGTTTGTCATCGGCGTCATGGAGCACATCGAGGAAGCCGGCATTCATTCCGGCGACAGCGCTTGTGCACTGCCTCCGTATTCACTCAATAAGTCGATCATCACAAAGCTCAAGGATCAGACCCGCGCCCTGGCCAAGGCGTTGCGCGTCAAAGGCTTGATGAACGTGCAGTACGCCATCAAAGGCGATGACATTTACGTCATCGAAGTGAACCCGCGAGCCTCGCGAACCGTGCCGTTCGTTTCCAAAGCGCAGGGGCAACCCTATGCGAAGATTGCCGCGAAGGTAATGGCTGGCAAAACACTCGCCGAGTTGGGCGTGGTCGAACCGACGCCGCCGAAACATGTGTCGGTTAAGGAAGTCGTCTTCCCGTTCAGCAAATTCCCCGGCGTGGACGTGATTCTCGGCCCGGAAATGCGCTCGACCGGCGAAGTCATGGGCATTGATAGCACATTCGAGCTGGCGTTTGCGAAAAGCCAGATCGCCGTCGGCGATACGCTGCCGACCAGGGGCACGGTCTTTATCTCCGTGCGCGATGCCGACAAGAAAGCGGTCATTCCCATCGCCAAGCAGTTCCAGAAATGCGGCTTTGAGATCATCGCCACCGGCGGCACGTTCGATGCGCTTTCCGCGGGCGGCGTGACAGCGCGGCGAATTCCCAAGCTGAACGAAGGCCGGCCCCACATCATCGACCTGATCAAAAATCGCCAGGTTCAGATGCTCATCAATACGCCCACCCGAAAAGGCCCGCAGACCGACGAGGGGAAGATTCGCGCCATGTCGGTCCTGAATAAGGTGCCGCTGGTCACGACCCTCACCGGCGCCAAGGCCTCAGTTCGAGCCATCGCCGCCCTGCAAAACGGCGACTGGGACGTCCGGCCGCTGCAGGATTATTTCAAATAAATAGACTCGACAAATAATGGGGTTGTTGCGAATGTGATCTGTTCGCACGCATTGATATTGAATTTCCTTGGGGAAACTGGCAGATGGCTCACTCTGCTGAGATATCCGCTGAACTATTGTGCGATCGCTGTGGTTACGATCTGCGCGCTCAACCGAAAGATGGAAAATGCCCGGAATGCGGGACATCCGTAGCCGAATCACAGCGGCTGGCAGCCATCCCGCGCAGGCCATCCTGGCGCGACAGCGACCCGCGCTGGCGGCGACGGATGCTGGCTGGTGTTTGGATATTGGTGTTCATACCGCTCATGGATGTGCTGATGGCGTTCGGATGGGCATCGAACATTCGCGTGCCGAACATTTTCGATCTTCAGGGCAACTTCCATACGTTGGATGAGACTCTTTTATCCTTCCAGGGTGTGTATCAGCCACTGGTCTTCTGCATCGGTATGGCGCTTCTGTTCTCAAAGGAGCGGTTACGGCGCGGTAGCCCTCTGGACTGGACACGTCGTTGGGGCATTATTTGCAGCTACATTGTATTGCTGCTCAGCGCCATGATACTCCTTTTCATCGGTGCATTGATATTGGCTGGCATCGGGGCGCTCTTCATGAGCATGCCGTTGAAATATCAGCCAGGCGTAACGCGATTGTTCGTTGACGTGAGCACGGGCTACCTCTTTTACGGCGCTTCCCCCACAAACCGCTCCGAGGCAGTGCTTGTTGCATTCTCATCAATTACCGTTTTGCTTTGCTGCGTTCCACTGTTAAACGCACTTCGCAGTAGTGGACCAAAATTCCTGGCGGCAATCCTGCTCGCTCCCCTCGCCTTGTTCGCGCTGATAAACCTTGTGCAAGCGGGTCGGTATTGGCTTGGTTTTTCTAGTTCGACCTCGGGTAGCGTTCTTAACTATAACGTGTATTTTTACCCCATGCTCTTCGCACGATACTTCGGCGATCAGAAATACCTTACGTATCTCACCAATATGTCTGGGTCGGAGTTCAGCATTTTCCTAATTGAAGCCACGAAGTGGTGCATCATCCTGACAATCGCCATTTGGCTGACCATCGCCCAAATCGACGCGTGGCGGCAAAACAAAAAGGCGGGCGATCAATAAATCGCCCGCCTGCAAGATTGTTCGTATTTAGGCGTTCCGACCCTTAGGTCGTCAGCACTTCCAGCAACTGCCGCAAATCCGACTTCTGCGGATCATTGGGATTGTCTTTCAGATATTTATCCAGCCACATCGACGCCGGGCGGGATAAACCAATTCTTGCCAGCACCAGCGCCAGATCGCGCTGAAGGTGAGTCTGTGCGGGCCACAGGGCCATTTCCAATTCGAGCATGGCGGCCACGTCGGCGTATTGGCCGGCGCCGCCAAACACGTGCAGCAGGTTCTGCAACATGCGGGTAAGCCAATGAAGGTTGGTCACCGGCTCGAGCATGTCATCGGACCATTCGACCTCGGGGCCGAACCGTTCTTGTACGAGTTCGTGGGCTTCGTCGGGGCTGAGCACGCGTCCGCCGGCAAATGGATCGACGAGCATCATGCCGCCATCCATTTCGACCGCGCACATGAAATGTCCGGGCAAACCAATGCCGTGCACCCGCAGGCCAAGCCGCATGCCAACGAGCTTGTAGACCAAGCTTAGCGTGATGGGCAGGCCCTTGCGGCTTTTCAAAACCGCAGGCAGATAGCTGTTGTTGGCGTTGTAGTAATTTTCCTTGTTGCCGATCAAGCCAAGTTCTTCAAATAGAAACGCATGCAGATGAGCGAGCATGGCCTGCGGCTGGGGGCCGCGAACGCGTTTGCGAATGGTGTCCGCCAGGTTCTGCAGGTAAGCATCGATCTTGGCGCAATCGGCATCAGGGTTCTGATGCATGGCAATCGCGACAGCGCCCTGGAGCAGCGCATCGGCAGATTCAATAACGGGAACCTGTCTTGCCAGCAGTTCATAAGCCTGAGGCGCACAACATTGCGGAAGCATGGGTTTCATGCAGGTCTCCATGGCGCGATAGGCGACATATCGGCCAAACCTCCTGCTCCCGGCCACATTCTATGCTGATTTTTGGATTAACGGCGGGCGGATCAGATGTTATCTGACGGGGGCGGCAGCAATTGCCTGCTGCCAGAACCGATGGACCGCCCTGGCCAGTTGTGTGAGTTCACTGCGGCGAAGACGCCCGATGGCCCTGCTGGAATCCACGCCCAGCCACTGCAAGGCGCGTTCAATCGCCTGGGGACAGCAGCCGAAGGCTTCGGTGGTTTCCTGCAAAGCCTGCCCAAGCGGCGCATGTGGACGCAGATGCTGCCGCGCGGTTAAATAGCCAAGGATCGTGTCGCAATCAACGTTTGGGGATTTGGAGAGAGGTGGATTGCGGTCAAGCATAGGGCTTCCTGGCTGATTCCAATAACTGCACCAGAGTTTAGGCCAACTGCCCGCTTTCGGCCAGTGAAAAGTCGCAAGTGAGAATCTCCGGCTTTATGTGTCACGGGCGTCCCCGCCCGTGGCTCCGGTATGCACGAGCGTCCTGCATGTCGGGATTCATGCGCGGATGCCATGCCACAAAAAATGGCCTTGCTCACAAACACTACTGCCCCCGACGCATGCCTTGTTTCTTCTTGACTCTGACCCACAGGCGTGGTTAACTTGGCGCGTCATTTTTGGGGAACAATTGGGTGCATCAACGAATCACCAAAGCTGACCCGCATATCGTGAATCCAAACGATAAGCTCACTGTTCGGGAATTAGCGGCACTCTCGGATGAATCCTTGGCGCAAGTCGATGTCCTGTACCTAAACCTCGCGGTTGCTCGCGAATTTCCCGGGGTTGAACAATTAAATATCCAGCATTACCAAAGAATTGTGGACGAGTGGTCGGGGCAGGCAGCCGGGATGTTGGCGAAGGCCGAACCGGAATTCCATAAATCGCCTCAACTGTGGCAGGATGACATTCGATTCTTCCGGCTGGCATGTATCGCTCAGTTTATGCGGCGAGTTCTACGCATTCGATATAACCAAGAATACGAACGATCGTTCCGGGAAGCAGAATCACAAAGTGTATATTCAGGCATTCGATACAGTCACGTTCATGACCAATTTCTTCATGCTCTGATCGACCTGCGGCAAGGAACTTGCGCAAGTATTCCAGTGCTTTATTTAGCAATTGCCCGCCGTCTTGATTTGCCTGTTTATTTAACTCAGATTGATAGCCATCTCATGTGTCGCTTTGAAGATGGCCAGGTGACTTACAACATAGATGTCACCGATATGAAAGATGGCGGCTTCAGCGCCCCGGCCGATGATGACTTATTGATCTCGAAGCGTGCAATTCGCTTCGGTTCAGACTTTAAAACCTTGACTGCTCGCGAGATGCTGGGCTATTTCCTTAGTCAGCGCGGGAGAATCTTTAGGGACATCGGCCAATTAGATCGCGCGGATTCCGATTATTGTCTTGCCCGCTGGCTGTTGCCACGTCATCGCTACACAATCGTTGACGGGATTGGAATTGCATTTCAACAAGCTGAGGCCGCTTTTGACCCAGGCGAGCGGTTTGACCCCTTGCTGATGGCACGGGCGTTAGTGCATCGTTATGAAGAGCAGCGTAATCTGCCTTTATCACAGTTTGCAACGCCCCATCCAAATCCCGCATCAGGGCGTCCTCAATCCGTTCATTACTCATCAATAACGCCCACATATAGTCCCATGTTGATTCAAGGAGAAACCCGATCATGTCTATCTCAGCCGAAATAACTCGAAAAGCGAATCATCACCGGCAAGTCAGTGATCCATTGCAAAACCTTGATCCGGCTGGCATGGAGGCTTATGCGGTAGGACAAAAGCGGTACTACCCTTTTCCGTCAAGCGTTGATGAAACCGCTACTCCCACGACGGAAGGAGATTTCAGCCAATTCACTGAATTGAGTCTTCAACCGCCTGCCAATTCGACGTCGACCGGTGTATGGGACAACTCATTCAATATCGGGCCTGACCCAAAGGAAATGTCACAATGGTATGCCGAGAAGATTGATGGTGTTCTGGGCCAGATCGGGCAATCGCAACATGACATCGACTATCTGACAAATCGGCTGCAAGGTTCGGCTTTTCGAAACACACGCGAGACGATGCCAAAGTGGACAGCCGATATTCAGAATCGGTTGAATTATAGCCAAAGCCAGCTGCAAGCCGCCCAACAGCAAGTCACCCCTCTGGTTCAAGGATTCTCTGATTGGGGAGGAGATTCATTTCAATATACCAAGTCGTACAGATACGGCGAAGAAATACACGTCATGTCCGGGCAAGGATTGACCGGTGCCCTCAACGCGATCCATACGAGAGATTACGGTCCAACTACTTCGTCAACGGGGGACGATGTAATGTTGACATCGATAATGCTAACCGGGCCAGCCAGAACTCTCGGAGGAGAATTGAATCTCGGAAATGCTGCCCAAAGCGTTGGGCGATTTTTCTACGATCCTCGTGATTTTCGCCTGATAAGTAAGGAATATTGGGCGGCGCGCGGAGGAGCGGAAGGGAGTAGCTTGCACCATTGGCTTTTCCCTCAACGCGCGACTTGGATACCAAAGGGTATTCGTAACGCAGGATTCAATTTGGTTGAACTCGCCCCGATGCGAGGTTTTTTCCATCCAACCTTGTCACTCAACACATGGATGGGCTTTGCAACTCGGTGGGGACCGGCAGAGGCGCGCGAGGCGGCAAAGGTCGAACTCGGTATGCGCGCTGCAATTCCTGCCGCAGGTACAGCAGCCGCAGTTATTGGTTACAAGACCGGCAAGGAGCTATACAAACTTACGCTTGATCCCAATGAAAGGTGATGCAATGTTGAAAGCCGTTTGCATCTCCTGCGGTACATCAAAGTCAGCCCCATGGAAGACGTGTACTTGTTGTGGATTCAACCCTAGCACTACCAGGAATAACCTGATCAAGAGTATTTATCTTTCAGACGGTAGATATATAGGGCGGAAAGTCGAAGGAACCCCAGATATTCAAAAAGAATTATTCATCGCTCAAAATATTCTTAAAAGTGGCCAAGAGATCGAATACGATGAAGCAAAGCTTTTGGAAATTGCTAAATTTGCCAACGAATTTGAACGAGTGCCGCCGTCAGCCGTATGGGGGGCTGTTTTCCGCTCGTTCGCTCCGGGGCTAGCGTTTCTTGGCATTATGCTGTTGCTATGGCTGCTATTGGCAATGCTTAACAGATTTATGAAGTGATTAAATTCGCACGATGGCAAAAAAACTTTATGTTGCACCAAGTCCATCAACTTATGACGAATGAAGAGGTCGCCCGCATCAAGCGAATTCAAAGGAGGAGTTGGATTGACAAAATCCTAGGAAGAAAGAGAAAAGAATTGGGGCGATCACAATGGTTGGCGGAGGTATATCGAATAACGGTGGAACGGTGCTTTATTCCAATGGAATCAAATGAAGAGTCGCCGTTGTACTTACTAGACGTGGGCGGCGCTTTACTCATATTGTTCGGACCGTGGCTCAATGATCCGCACGTACTCAAGGTTCAACACTCAACTATTAACAAATGGGATTGCGAGCATTCTTTCTTTACCAACTTCACAATCAGATGCGATGACCAAACGGGTATTGTATTTGAACTTTCAGTCGAAACTGAAATCTTCATTGAAGCTCAATGCATAACCACGCCTTTGAGGTTTAAGCAGCTGCGTGAGTCTCAATTGGTTGTTGGCGGAAGTGAGACGCTTGTCCACGATCTAGAGAACGTCGGAATTCTATATAACGACCTTCAAAATTAGCCAACTTGAATACTACCACAATGGTAAACGCAATTTGCATCGTTTGTGGTGAAGCAAAAAAATCAGCACTCGCTAAATGTCCGTATTGCGGTTTTGACCCCCAACCGGACAGATTGGCCATGGTCAAGAGCCTTTATCTTTCAGTCGATAGATTCGCCGGGCGAGATGATGGCAGCGACGAACATCCACAGCTTCAAAAGGATTTGTCACAGGCACAAACAATACTCAAGCGTGGCGACAGCATCGAATATGATCAAGAAGAACTGTCGAAGATCCAAGCGACAAGCGAGGCGGTTGATCAAGTCCAAATGCGGCATGTATTCCAAGCGCTCTTTAAACTATTTTTACCGGCTTTCGTTATCTTAGGATTGCTTTTATTGGCAATATTTATTTTAGGTTTTTTTCCAAGAATTGACCGAGATATAGCTATGAAGAGATCGTAATTATACGGAATTATCGAGAGATCGATACTGCGGGAAACTTTTAACTGCTTGGCAGTGAAAGGATGCGAAATCTTGCATTTTCCGGCCTAGTCCTTACGCTGATTGGCCTCTATGGAAGTTCTTCTTTCAATCACGATCTTTACCGCGTTTGGCGCAGCGTTTGTCCTGATCAATCTGGTCATGGGCGCTCTGGCGCGGCCGAATATTCCGAACCCGGAAAAGGCTTCGCCTTATGAATGCGGCGAGCCGAGCATCGGTTCGAGCTGGGTGCAGTTCGATCTTCGCTTTTACATTGTCGCGCTGGTTTATCTGATCTTCGATGTCGAAGTGGCTTTGTTTTACCCGTGGGCGGTGGCATGGGGCGGAGCGAGCAAAATGGCGGCGTCCCTGGGCATGACCGTCTTTGAACTGCGGTCGGTTGCACTGGTGGACATGCTGTTCTTCTTCGGCGTGCTTCTGGTCGGGTTTGCCTACCTGTGGCGATTTGGCTATCTCGACTGGGTGCGGTCGGCTGCGACAACGAGCATTAAAATCGACTATCAGCCGGGCATCGATCTTCGCCGCGAAGCGCGCGTCGATCGGCCAATCTAACTTTTCGACGATGATTCGATCACGGTTTTAATCTGATCGAGCAATCGCGCTTCGTCATCGCCGACGAATTCGATCCGCAATTCCACCCGCCAGATTTCATCATCACCCAGCGGCTGAATCTTCACCCAGTCTTTTTCGGTGGTCACGATAAACTCTGCGCCGGTGCTCTGCGCGCGATTGAGCAGATTCGCCAAATCCTGGTGGTTATAGAGATGATGGTCTGAAAATACTTCGCGAGCCACCAGGTTGGCACCGGTGGCGGCAAGTTGCTTTTCGAAATTGGCTGGACTGGCAATGCCGCAGAAGGTCATGACGCGCCGATCCCGCAGGTCGGAGAGCGACATGGTTGAACCGCCGGAGCTGCGCAGCCCCGTCTGCACGTGTCGCGAACGATAGATCGGTGCCTGCGGATTGTATTTTCGAAGCGTCGATTCAATGTCGCTGCCGTCGGCCATATCACTGCGCGTGATGAGAAACGCGGTGGCTCGACTCAAGCCATCCAGCGGCTCGCGCAACAGCCCGCGCGGCAGCACGCGCTCAAAGCCAAATGGATTGGTCGCATCGATCAGGACCAGATCAAAATCCCGCGCGAGCTTGCGATGCTGAAAACCATCATCCATGACAAACAGATCCACCTGCGGCTGTTTGCCCAAAACCTGTCGCACGCCTTCGACGCGGCTGGGATTGGCTTGAACGATCAGCGAAGGGACTTGCGATTGAAGCATTCGCTGTTCGTCGCCGCCCCTGTATCCGCGCAATAAAACTGCCGGGCGTTTGCCGGATGCGATAAGGCTTTCCGTCAGCCACCGCACGACCGGCGTTTTGCCCGTGCCGCCGGTGGTGATGTTGCCGATGCTGATGACCGGGCGGGGCGCGCGGCTTACGGTCAGAATATCGCGCTCGAACAACTCGTTGCGCAGCGAGGTGATCGACACATACAACGGTTCGATGGCGCTCAGCAATCCGCGCATCATTGACGCGGCAGCGCTTTGGCGAGCGCCGCTGATGATATTGCGATGACATTGCTCGAGCGTTTCACCCATTGTTCAGCCAGGCCTCATCGTCGGCCGACATGATCATGCGATCGTGCGGCAGGCGCGCCAAGTCAAATTGTTTGAGCAATTGCTCGATCGAGATGTCACTGTCGCATGGCACTCCACTCCATCGTGCAAGCAAGCCGCGAATTCGTCTGGCCGAAATGCCCGACTCGCGATAGTGAGACAATCGCGTGTCCCCATGACGTTTGGCCAATCGCCGGCCATCGGTGCCAACCACCAGGGGCAGATGGAAGTAATGGGGAATCCGATCTGCCATATTGAGCGCGTGGTAGACGATCATTTGTCTGGGCGTGGAATCGAGCAGATCCTCGCCGCGAACGATTTGCGTGATTCCCATCTCCGCATCATCGACGACCACCGCCAGTTGATAAGCAGCCGTGCCGTCTGATTTGGCGATGACAAAATCGCCGAGCTGCTGCTGTGAATTGTTCCATCGCTGTTGGCCGCAAAACTGATCGGTAAATTCCAGCGGAGCCTGCGGCATGGCCAATCGAATCGCCGGCTCGCGGCCACTGGCGGAACGTGCTGCTTCGATTGAATTATATTTCCCCCGGCACGTTCCCGGATAAACCGCCGCCCCGTCTTCCGCGTGTGGCGCACTGGCCGCCAATGCTGCTTCGCGACGCGTGCAGATGCACGGATACGCCAGCTTCTGATCAAGCAGTTCCTTCACGGCTGCTGCATATCGATCCGTGCGCTTTGATTGATAGATCGGCCCTTCATCCCAGTCGATCCCGAGCCATCGCAGGTCCTGCATGGCTTGCTGGTCGGCGTGGGGTTTGATTCGCGGGCCGTCGAGATCTTCAATGCGGAGGATGATTTTCCAACCCGCCTGCCGAGCCATCAGCCAGTTGATTAGAAATGTGCGTGCATTGCCCAGATGCAAAGCGCCGGTCGGAGAGGGTGCAAGACGCGTCACTTCCATCACGGCAGCGTGGTCGGGGTGATCGCTTCAAATGAAAGGCTGTTGAAGATTTTCTCCAGCAGATCCTTGTCGGCGGTATATTGTTCGGCGGTCATGCCGATGAGATTCAATTCGTATCGCAGGAACCCGGCCGGGTCGGGGACAAATACGGTCACCGTCCAGCTAATGGGCGTGATGATAATGTTGATGGGTTCGCCCTTGTCGTCCGAAACCGGGTTGCCTCGGAAATCGAGCTTGGGGCTGGAAATCGGCTTGCCAATGGAAATGCGATCCAGCACGCGTGCGCTGCCAAGCGGCTTTAACAGTAACCTTCCTGGCGGGGCGTTGGATGGCTCGTCGGTCTTCAGCCGATCGAGCATGGGGTCAAAACGGTCCGCAGGAATGGCATCGCGCTGGGCGAGTTGAATGGTCGCCTGGTCCGAGGGGGTGGGCCCTTCGAGGAATGTCATCGCGGTCGTGTAATTGATCTTCCAGCTTTTGGGCACGCGAATGGTCAGAGGCATGTTGGGAAGCGCCAGTTTCTGATATTCCCCGCTGATCAGTTCCTGCGTGGTGGGTCGCACTTCGGCGGGTTCGGTGGTTTTGGCCTGAGCCTGCGCCTGGATTGCCGCGGGCGGAGGCGCGGGCGCGCGATCACAGCCTGCGATGGTCCAGCCGATCAGACCCATGGCAACCACGGACAGCAATCGATTCATGGACAGGCTCCTTGGGGGTTAATTGTTGCCGCCGTCGCCGCGATTTCAAGATTCCCGCCTCGTTCAGACACCCCGCCAGGGGCGCGAAAACTCGCACGGGGTGAGTCCGTCCGGTATTTTATCGACGTGCTGATTCCACTTCTGCTGATTGCGCTGGCCATGGGCGCTGCCGCCATCGTTGCGTATGGCACGCATCCGCTGATCGCGCAACACGCCCACGGATTGCAAATAATCATGCTGGCGCGCCGCCTGGAATGGCCGCTGGTCACGATCTGCCTGCTCTTTTGCATCGCGCTGTTGGTGCTGGTGATCGCCGGCAAGCGCAAGGCGTGGTGGCTTATTGGGCTGGCGCCGATTCTGGCGCTGTTCGCCCATCACTTCATGCCCCCCGCCGCGTCGCGGTTGTACGTGGTGGAATTCACTCCCGCTGGTGAGCAGCCCGCCCCCGCCGAGGACGCCTGGGTCGTCGGAGTAATCTTCGAAGGTCAATCCTATGCCCTGCCCTATGCGGCGCTGTATACCACGCCGGTAGTTTTTCTTACGGATTACGATAAGCGAATGATGGTGATCTGGTCCGCCTACGCCAATCGAGCGATTGCCTATCGCGTGGCGCGCGAGCTGAAACCGCGCGACCTGGAAATTGTCAGCACTCCCGCCAACACCCTGCTTTTGTATGACACGCGCCTGGGCCAGTTCATCTATGGGCTCACCGCGCGCACGAACACCGATCAAAAGCCGGTGGGTCTGCTTCAACCGGTGGCGACGTACAAAATGACCTGGCCGGCGTGGCGCAAACTGCACCCTGATACGCAGATCCTCCGCGAGTATGGCCAAGGCGTGCATCCTGCCTGGCCGATCCTTCCCAAAGAACCGGCCACGCTCGTCGATGGCTTGCCCGCTGAAACGCGCGTTGCGTTGGTCGAAGCGCCGACGCGCACCGCCATTGCTTCGGACAAATTAAACAAGCCGCTGCTCAACACGCTGGCCGGGAAAAACCGCGTGCTGATCCTTCGCGATCCGCAAACCCATCAACTGCGCGCGTTTGACCGGCAGGTGCAGGAAGACATGTTTCCGACGTTCAAACCCGGATCAAATAAACAGGTGCCCGAAGCCTTCATGTCCGAAACCGACAGCGGTTCGTGGTGGTCCGCCGACGGCAAAGCGGTGGCGGGGCCTTTGAAAGGATCGGAACTCAAAGAGTTGATCGTCGAGCCCGACTTATACTGGGGCGTGATGAAATACTGGTATCCCGATCTGGAAATCACGAAATAACTCTCCCAATCAGCAGATTAAAAAATCTTTTAGTCGCATCGGACTATTCTGCTTTGCTATACTCCCACACCCCTAAAATAAGGGCGTTATTCGAGGGTTCTTAGCCAAGGAGTTTTTGTAATGTCGTGGATTCAACTGGGCACGCGCAAGATTAACACCACACAAATCTGTTTTCTCGAACAAGACGGGGAAAGAGTCAAAATCTATTTCCACGGAAATGGACCAGGAAATCCGGTCGAGTTGGACTCCGACGCATCGGCCAAGTTCTGGAAGTTCATGAAGGCCGAAGACGTTCTGATGGCAAAAGACAAAGGCTCCGCTACCGTTTTGCCTCGTCTGCAAAGCGCCCGGATGATGGATGTTCCCGCCAAGCCGATCGGAACTCCGGCCCCGGCAGGAGCGCCCTCGTCCAGCGCACCGCATACGCCCGTGCACAAAAGCGTACCCAGCGCCCCCAAGCCGGTCGCGCCAATGCCCAAATCGCATTAACGCGGGTCATCGAATCCATCGTCGCAACGGTTACTATGTTTCTCGTACATAGCCCCGAGCATGCCCGGGGCTAATTTCAGCCGCTGAGACAAACTCTCGACCAGATGTGATTGATGAACAGGTTGATGACGTTTGTTCGCGTTTTCAAGTTCAGACCCTCAGACCCACGGCGACGCCGTGGGCGTTTTTGTCTTGTCTACCACTCCAACACGTTTCTTCGTCCATTTTCCCAAAACAAGCAGGCCCACTGAAGTGGGCCGGCGGGGGTTTATTTGGATTTACGCGTAATCAACCTTCGCCGAGGTCGAAAACCTCGTTGCCGCTTTGCGATGCGCCGCTCATGCTGGGCTGTTGCACGGGATATTCACTGATGGAAATGATTCGCGACTGGGTTGGGGCCAGCTCGTGCTTGTTCATCCAGTTGCGGACGACGCTGTCGATCTGGTCATCAAGCTCGGCGAGCTGATGTTCATTGACGCGCATGAGATAGTTGCTGGAGTTGTCGCCGGTCGCGGTGCGAACGCGGCGGCGCATGGCGCCCAAGATCATCTCCGCCAGGCCGCTGGAACCCGGGTCGATGGCGACGCGTTTGCCGACATAGATGGCCTGTGCGTCGCTATCCATCTGGGCAAGCCGCAACTGGGCCTGTTTCAGGGCTTCCTGTCGCGTTTCAAAGGCACCGTCAAACGTTTCACGATCAAACGAATACGCAAATTTTCCGACCATAGGACTACCGCCCTCTGTATATACAAGTCTATACCACATTTCGGCATTTAGGCTTGGGAAGTTATGGGTATTTGATGCATTGCCGTTGATCGATTATTACGCCCGAATTTCAGTGGGAAAATCGGCAAGTTGACGGTATTTAGATGCCGATAAATCTAGTTGAGGTACGCCCCACCGTCGGCTATATGATGCTGCCAGCGGATACACGGGAATTTCCGCCCCTTTTGCCAGGTGATCCTTATGCAAACTGTCGTTCATGTTACCCATGAAGCCATCCAAAAAATCGGCGGCATCGGCGCCGTACTTCAGGGTCTGTTGACCAGTGCCGTTTACCTCGAAAAAGCCAAGAGGAACATCCTGGTTGGCCCTTTCTGGCCGGGCGAAGAGACCGGCGATCGCCGACTCGGCCCACAAGGCGAAGTCCTCTACTCCAGCTTCGACAACCTTTATCGGTCTCCGCTGGCTGAACGCTTCCGCGAAATTGAACACACCTACGACGTCAACATTGTCTATGGACGACGCAAGTTCGTGGATAAGACCACCGGCGTCACCAGCGTACCGGAAGTGCTGCTGATCGACGTCAGCCGCTTTGATAAAAACCAGATTGGCATCTTCAAATTCGACCTCTGGAAGAACTTTGGAATCGATTCCAGCAAGTACGAAAATATCTGGGACTTCGAGCAGTACATGCGCTTAGCCAAGCCCGCGATCGCGGCATTACACGCGCTGGGAGTGGCCAATAGCGTCTCCGAACCGTGCGTTCTTCTCAGCCACGAATACATGGGCATGCCGACGGCGCTGGCGGCGATCATGGAGGCCGATCGAAGCAACTTCCGCACGATCTTTTACGCTCACGAAGTCGCCACCATGCGGCGAATCGTCGAGCACAGCCCCGGCCATGACACGATGTTTTATAATGTGCTTCGCACGGCCTTGGCGGCGGGACATTTCCTTGAAGACGTCTTTGGCGACCAAAGCAACTACTACAAGCACGCGTTAGTCAAATGCGCCCGGTTCTGCGACGGCATCCTGGCGGTAGGCGATTACACGCTGAAGGAAATCCGCTTCCTCGGACCGGACTTCACAACGGTCGATGCCCAAATCGCTTACAACGGCGTGCCCTGCTGGCGAATCGACGCGGCGGAAAAAACCCGCTCGCGAAACCTTCTCCGACAATATTGCAAAAACCTCCTGAAATTCGAGCCGGATTACGTCTTCTCTCATGTCACGCGACTTGTTCCTTCCAAAGGCATGTGGCGAGATCTGCGCGTGTTGGAACATCTGGAAAAGCACCTGCGCGACCGCAATGAAACGGCCGTTTTGTATACCCTCAGCACCGAAGTACCCGCGCGCCGCGGAGATGATATTCGGCGCATGGAACAGGCCTACCACTGGCCGGTTGTACACCGCGAAGGTTTGCCGGACCTTTCGGGCGGAGAAGCGGCGTATTACCAGGGCGTTCAGGAATTCAACGCGCAATCCCGCAACGTCAAGGTCGTCTTCCTGAATCAGTTTGGATTCGATGCCAAAACCTGCGGCCTGCGCATGCCGGCCGACATGGATTTCATGGATATCCGCAAAGGCTCGGACGTCGAGTTCGGCCAGAGCATTTACGAACCGTTCGGCATCGCACAGGTGGAACCGATCAGCTTTGGCGGCATTTGCGTGTTCAGCGAATGCTGCGGCTGCGCGGGTTTTGTACATAAAGCCGCTGGCGGGCAACCGACGCCCAATGTCATTGTCGCCGACTACACTGATTTGCCGAACAAGGCGCTTCGTCCCGAACAATTGCTTGCGATCGGCCAGCCGCAGCGGGATGAGATCGAAAACATGGTCGCCAAAAAGGTGGCCGATGAACTCATCGAGCGCCTGCCGCGCACCCCGCAGCAGTTTGAAGAATTCATCGACCGCGGCCACAAACTGGCCGAACAGATGAGTTGGGATGCCGTGGCGCGGGATTACGTCGTACCCGGCATTCTCCGAGCCGCCGGCGCCCAACGACTCAAGCAGGTGGTGGCGTAAGAAAAACTGCGGCGCCATGCGTATGATAATTAGGGATTTATATGACCACGGTTGCCGCGTCACATATCGTTTTGGATGCACAGGGAAACGCGACCATTGAGGACACGCGCACTAGAGCGGTTTTCAGATGACTGTACACCTATCCTGCGGTAGGGTGAGCCGATCACCTGCTGTTGGAGGTGTGGCATGGAGGGCTTGTCGTTGGATCTTCGGGAGCGGATTTGCACCGCGTGCGATGAACAGACGGAAAC
>DASZXJ010000101.1:0-8647 GCA_035545895.1 Tepidisphaeraceae bacterium
ATTGAATGCAACCTCCGCGAATGTAGAAAAACTGCCGACCGCGGTCGTCAGGCCATTGATCGGCAACGCAATGAGCACTCCGATGATCCCACCAATCAGCGCCAGGCAGATTGATTCGAGCATGAACGAACGCAGAATCGCGCCCCGGCCAAAGCCGATCGCACGCAACGTACCGATCTCGCGAGAGCGACGCGCAACCGCGGCGTACATCGTATTGGTCGCGGCAAACGCGCTGCCGATCGCCATAATGACCGCCACCGAAAAGCCCAGCACCTGCAGCGGCGCACCGGAACTGGTCATATCCGCATAATACTGCTTTTCAGAAATTACTTCGGAACCCAGTCTCTGGTCGTCGGCAATCTGTTTTGCCAGTTGGGCAATTCCCGATTCGGATTCCGCCCGAACCAATAATGAACTGCTGCCGCCCTGCTGTTCGAAATCGCCGCGAAGCTGATTCAGGTCGGACCATATCTCGCTGTTGGCGGCTGAATCTCCGGCGTGAAATACTCCAACCACTTCCCACAATCCCCGGCCAAACCGGATTTGCTTGCCGATCCGCGCGTCAGGATATCGCCGGGCAATCGCTTCGCCGACCACGATCTGTCGCAGGCCCGGATCAAACATCCTGCCTTGAGTAACGGCGTAATTACGCATGGACAAACCAATCGGCAACAGACCGCGGATCGTGACGTTCATCCCTTCAGGAGAATCGACGCTGGGCAGATTGACGACCGTTAATCCTTCCGGCGAAACCATCGGTTCGCCGTCCTTGCTGATCGCAATACCGGATAGCCGTCGAATAATCTGATATGAATCGCTGGAAACCGTGGACGTGAGTTCCGCGTTGGTGCCTTTGCGCAGCACGAGGAATTGCTTTGGATCGCCACTGCTGGCAAAGACGCTCGCCAGGCCCGCGGTCATGGCCAGGGCCGTCACCAGCACCGCGACCGTCAGAGCAATTCCCACAGCGGTCATCAGCGTCGTGCCTTTGCGTTCGACGAGATTGCGGATGTTGTAATTGATCGGCACGCCCATATGAATAATCATCCGACAAATCGAAGCGACTCAACGACATTCTTTCGCGACGCAATAACAGCCGGCACGAGCGCTGCGATCAACCCGATAACCGCTGCCATCGTCAGTACGATCACCGCTGCCTGCCATTTCAATCCCTGAAATCCAAAACCCGCTGCGCCCGTCATTCCCAGCGAGAGCAGCCATGCAATCGACAATCCGACCAACCCGCCGACGATGCTGATGACCACCGATTCGCCGAGCACGAGCTGAAGAATTTCTGAGGGTGTATATCCCAATGTTCTCAGAATGGCGACCTCGCGCGTACGCTCGCGAACCGCCATCGCGATGGTGTTGGCGGAGACCAGCAGGATCGTAAACGTCACCGCTGCGCAGATGGCGGCCAGGAACACCTTCACATTGCCCAAAAACGCAAGAAATGACCGGCCAAATTCCTTTTCCGATTCGGTGCGTGTCGGATAAGGCGAATTGTCAAACATCGCATCCACCGCCCGCGCGATGCGAGGCACGTTCTCAGGTGTGTCCGCCAGGATCATGTATGTGCCGACCTCGTCGCGATTCTGAGAATCAGTAGGAAGTAGCTCACTCAGATATTCACGATGGAAAATCAAACATTCCGACGCCGGCGGACCGTCGAAAATTCCAGCCACCGTCAATTCCAGCGTCACCGGATAAATATCCCCGACAATGGTCACACGGTCACCAAGCTTAATGCCATAGTCCTTCGATATCTGCCGACCAATCGCGCAGGCGGTTCGACCTCGCTTGAATTCCTTCAATTGCTCCAGCGGAAGGACCCAGTCCTTGTGAATGTCGAAAATGTTGTCCGCATCGACCGCGAATCGCGCGAAGAAATTCTTCGGTTCCTTATATACACCCTGAAACCACGACCATGCCGATACCTCCTGCACGCCCGACACACCTTTGATCCGCGCCTGCATGCTGGCGGGCAATGGCTGGGTCAACGAAACCCGATGCCGGCAAACCAGCCGCAGCGCCTCGGATGGCGAAGCATCATCCCCATGAAAAAATCCCTGATACAGCGCGACCAGCAACGCCAGCAGCGCCAACGAAATGGCTGTGCTGCCCAGCGTCAATAACGTCCGCCGACGGTTGCGCAGAATATTACGTATGACCAATGGAGCCAGCTTCAGCATGGATCGATTCTCACGGACTAACGATCAAATACCCGCGATTCGCTTTTGGCTCTTAAGATACTGTTCGGGTGCGATAGTTCAAACTGAAGCCTTCAAATAGACCTCTGATACGCTCGATACGAATCCCACGAGTAAATCGCCAGCGCTGCCCAGATGAGACTGAAACTGATCAAATCGCGCTTGGCAAGGGCTTCATGGAACGCGAACACACCCAGCAGGAAATGACACGTGGGCGTGACATATTGAACGAAGCCCATGGTCATTAATCGCAGTCGTCGAGCAGCGGCTGCAAAGAATAGATATGGCACGGCTGTCACCACGCCTGCAAATGGCAGCAGCATCCAGGTTCGCAGGTCGTAGGAATGGCCCTGTTCATGTTAAATGCCAATCGTCAGCACGGCTGGGATGAACAGCAGCGCAGTTTCAATGGTCAGTCCCGAAAGAGAACCGGCCCGGACGGTTTTGCGGAGCAGGCCATATGATCCGAATGTGATCGCCAATGAGAGCGCGATCCACGGAATGCTGCCGTGAGACCAGGTCAAATAAACCACGCCGGCTGTTGCAAGCATCAAACCAACTCCCTGCCAGCGGCGCATTCGCTCGCCGAGAAATGTCACCCCCAACAGCACGCTCAACAACGGGTTGATGAAATATCCGAGGCTGGCTTCAACGGTGTGACCGGAATTGACCGCATATATAAAGACAAACCAATTGGCGGAAAGCATCGTCGTGCTGGCGCACAGCATGAGCATCGCCCGACGATCACGCAGCACGACTGCAAGCTCCTGCCAGCCACCGCGCAATATTATAACGAGGGCAACGAACAGCAACGACCAGGCGATTCGGTGTGCTAATATCTGCAAAGGCGGGACGTTAGAAACCAGCTTGATATATAGAGGCAGAAATCCCCACATCAAATGAGCGGAAACTCCGCAGATCACCCCCGTGCGCAGGAGCTTATATTCTGCGTGAATATCGGGCGTTGTGACGACCAATTGGGCATCGGAAACTGTTTGCAGTTCGTTCAATGCCCCGTATTTTATCGTAAGTCATTATTGGCGACACGTTTTGCATCAATAGCCTGTAAAGAATACAAATTTAGCGTATGTGCTCAACCGTAGGGAATAACCTGCCGATTCAAGTCACACACGATGTCTTCAGCATCCCAGACCAATCACGCTTCGCCAGTTGTTGCCGAGCCGAACGCGACCACTTCGCCGCTCTCCGCCTTGAAGTGGCATATGATTGCCGAATTCGGCAAGGACTTCTCCGCACTGCTCGAGCGCCGCAAAGACGCCGCCACCCGATGTGAAATCGAATTGCGAATCAACGAAGCCTGCGCGGCTTCATCCACACCCATGTCCGATGCGGAGCGCGCGGCCCTGCGAGAACAGATCAAACATGAACTTCTGGGCTTCGGACCAATCCAGCCATTGCTGGAAGACTCGACCGTCTCAGAAGTGATGGTCAACCGCGCCAACCGCGTGTACGTCGAGCGCAAAGGCAAGATGCATCTGACGGATGTGAAGTTCGAGGACGATGCCCACGTTCGACGAATCATCGAGCGCATTCTTCTGCCGCTCGGGCGCCACATCGATGAAAACAATCCGCTGGTCGATGCGCGATTACCAGACGGCTCGCGCGTCAATGCGGTGATTCCGCCCTGCTCGGTTGCCGGGCCTTGTATCACGATCCGAAAATTCAGCGCTGGGTGTCTCACGACCGACGACCTCGTGAAGTTCGGAACCTATACCAACGCCATTTCTGATTTTCTCAAAGCGTGCGTGCTGGCGCGATTGAACATCGTCGTTGCCGGCGGAACGGGTTCAGGCAAGACAACTCTTTTGAACGTGCTCTCCAGCTTTATTCCTTTCGATGAGCGCATCGTGACCATCGAAGACGCAGCCGAGTTGAAGCTGGCCCAGGACCATGTCATCACGCTCGAAGCCAAGCGACCCAATCGCGATGGCAGCGGCGAGGTGACCACTCGCGAACTGGTGCGCAACGCGCTGCGCATGCGACCCGAACGAATCGTCGTCGGCGAAGTGCGCGGCGGCGATGCGCTGGATATGCTCCAGGCAATGAACACCGGCCACGATGGTTCGATGACCACCCTTCATGCCAATTCCCCGCGCGACGCGATCTCACGAATCGAAACAATGACGCTCATGGGCGGCATCGATTTCCCGATCAAGGTTGTGCGCGAACAGATTTCATCCGCGATCCAACTGATTATTCAGCAGGCTCGACTTCGCGATGGATCGCGAAAGATCACCTCGATCACCGAAATCGCCGGCATGGAAGGGGACAAAGTCGTGCTTCAGGAATTGTTCCACTTCAAGGAAGAAGGAGCCGACGCCCAGGGCAAGACCATCGGCCAGCTTCGCGCAGCCGGCATCCGTCCCCGTTTCATGCCCAAGCTGGAAGCAGCAGGCTTCAAAGTGCAACCCGATTTCTTCACGCCCGTTCGACGATAGTCTGCTGCAATTCCTAATCATCGCGCCTATTTCCCCTTTTGTTTTAAGAAAGTCCCCTGCTTCAGCTCCTGATACGCCTGTTGCAATTCCTTTTGCGTGTTCATAACGATCGGCCCATACCACGCGACGGGCTCTTGCAGCGGCTTGCCTGACACGAGCAAAAATCGGATGCCTTCTTCGCCCGCCTGTACAGTTACTTCGTCGCCGCTGTCGAAGAGGATGAGCGAATGGTCCGCAGCTTCGGTGGGCGGATTGGTGTCGCTCCAGCCGACGCTTTCAGTCGGCACGGCCAGTGGACCAGAAGCATTGCAGAATTTACCTGAGCCGGCAAAGACATACGCAAAGGTGTGATGCGTCGTCGGCACCGGCAGGCTCTTTCGTTTGTTCGGTGGAACTGAAACATCGATATAAATGGGATCGGCCGCGATGCCATCCACCGGTCCGCGCTTGCTCCAGAATTCTCCGCAGATCAACCGCGCGTGCGTGCCATCATCATCAGTAACCTCCGTGACATCTTTCGATTCGATTCCCTGATACCGCGGCGCGGTCATCTTCAACGATGCGGGAAGATTCGCCCAAAGCTGAAAGCCGTGCATCTGTCCAAGATGATCGCCCTTGGGCATTTCCTGGTGGACGATGCCGCTTCCCGCGGTCATCCACTGAATGTCGCCCGGCGCGATCGCGCCACGGTTGCCCAGGCTGTCTGCATGTTCAACCGTACCCGCCAACACGTAGGTGATCGTTTCAATTCCGCGATGCGGATGCCACGGAAACCCAGCCAGATAGTCTTCGGGAATATCGTTTCTGAAATCGTCCATCAGCAAAAACGGATCAAAGTCGGTCGTATTCCCAAACCCAAACGCCCTGCGGAGGTGAACGCCCGCGCCTTCCATGGTTGGCTTGGATTGGATCAGCTTTTTGACGGGTCGAATTGACATTGAGGTCTCCCGGTTATTTGTCGTATGCAATCATAGGACGCCAGGTCAAGCCCGGATGCACGTTACCATTTTCCGCTCTTGGAATTCATAAAATATCAAATCATGGTACGATGTCTCGCGGTTTCACTGTAGGCTAAACTCTATGCCATCCATCGATATGCCGCTTGAACAGATGCGGCAATATAAGCCGACGATGTACCGCGAAGCGGATTTCGATTCGTTCTGGCAGACAACAATCAGTGAAGCGCTCGCCCAACCGATCAATGCCGAGTTGATTCCCTACGTTTTGCCCGCCAAGAATTTGCAATGCTATGCCGTCCGGTTTGACGGCTTTCAAGGGGGACGCATTGCTGGCTGGTACGTTCGCCCCACTTCTCGCGGCAGGTTTCCGGGACTTTGCATGTATCACGGGTACAGCGGCCGGGGCACGCGCCCGTTGGACATGCTTCATATCGCCTCCCAGGGAATTTGTGTACTCAGCATGGATTGCCGCGGACAAAACGGCCAATCGCAGGACGTTTCAGTGACCGAGGAAGGTCATTACACCGGCTGGATGACCAAGGGCATTCGCGATCCGATGAAATTTTATTTTCGTTATGTCTACGCCGATGCCGTCCGCGCCTTGGAACTCCTCGCCCGTCGCGAAGAAGTGGATGATGCTCGACTGGCAGTTACCGGCGCGAGTCAGGGCGGAGCGCTTACGCTAGCGGTGGCGGCTCTTTCCAACCGTCCGATCCTGGCGATGGCGGACATCCCCTTCCTCTGCGACTTCCGACGCGCCATTCAGATTTCCCCGGTCACGCCTTACCTTGAAATCTCCAGCTTCCTCAAGTCATTCCCTCATTTACACGAGAAGGCCATTCGCACATTAAGTTATTGCGACAACCTGAATCTGGCGCCTCGAATTCGCTGTCGAACGGTCATCGGCAACAGCCTTTGGGACGAATGTTGCCCCCCAAGCACCGTATTCGCAGTCTACAACCATCTCTCCTGTGAAAAGCAGATGGAGATTTATCCTTTTCACAAGCACGAAATTCCGTACGAGCATTTCGAGACCAAGTATCGATTGCTGATCGATGTCTTGCAGCCCTGATTTATTCTCACAAAGATCGGTGGTCGCAAGCGCATATGCCGATCACATTCGAATTCAAAACGCCCAAAGATTTTTATTTCTGGGTCAATTTTTAGTCCCGCCGCTTGCGGCGGGTTTGGCGCTCGAGAACCCGCCGCAAGCGGCGGGGCTAAAAAACTGACCCATTACCGGAATTCGAGCGACGCCACATTCGGTTGTGCTTACATTTCGAAAGGACATGAAAGCGAGAACCGAGACGGGCGACCTGCGCAACAGGTCGTCCGTCTTCGTTTGGACAGGTTCGCGTTTCGCGTTCATGTGTTAAAATCTGTTTACATGAGTTTCTTCGATTTTCAGGAAAAGATCCGCAAACCGGTGAAAGCCGACAATCCCGCTGGGAAAAAGATCGAAGCGATCAGCGTTTCGCAACTGACGTCTCAAATCGAAAACGCCATCAAGACCGGCGTGCCGGGCACGGTGCACGTGAAAGGCGAAGTCAGCAATCTCAACCTGCATCGCGCTTCGGGACATCTGTATTTCACCTTGAAAGATGCCAGCGCCTGCATCGATTGCGTGATGTTTCGCTCGGATGCGGAGAAGCTGAAATTCAAGCCGGCCGACGGCATTGAGCTGTTGGTGAATGGTCGGGTCGCCGTCTATCCGCAGCGCGGGCGGTATCAGCTTTATGCCACCAGCCTGCAGCCGCTGGGCAAGGGCGCATTGGAGCTTGCTTTTCAACAACTGGTTGAAAAGCTGAAAAAAGAGGGATTATTTGATCCGGCCCGTCGCAAGGCGCTGCCAAGATTTCCAACACGCATCGCCATCGTGACCAGCCGCGCGACCGCGGCCTTGCAGGATATTCTGAAGGTATTGCGCCGGTTTTCATGGCTGCAACTGTACGTATATCACGTACCCGTGCAGGGAGAAGGTTCGGCAGAACAAATCGCCGATGCAATTCGACATCTCAATCAACCGGCAATCGCCATTGGCAAGGTGGATTTGATTCTGCTCGGTCGCGGCGGCGGATCGCTGGAAGACCTTTGGGAATTCAATGAAGAAATCGTCGCCCGCGCGATGGCGGCATCGAACATCCCGATCGTCACCGGCATCGGGCATGAAGTGGATATTTCAATTGCGGATCTTGTGGCGGATTATCACGCGCACACCCCCACCGAAGCCGCGCAGATCGTCATCGCCGGCTGGAAAAATGTGACCGAAACGATCCGGCAGGCCGGCGCGAGACTGGTTCGTGACGTTCGAGTCATCACGCAGGATTCGCGACAACGGCTGAATTCGGTGCAGCGTCACGAGTTTTTCCGCCGGCCGACCGATCGAATCAATCAATTGAGACAATTACTTGACGATCGCCAGCGATCTCTTCAATTGGCCGCCGCCAACGGTCTACGCGCATCGACCTCTCGCCTCGCGCGGCTCGAATCGACGCTCGTGCGCGTGCATCCTCGACATGTCCTCGACCTGGAGCGGCAAAAACTCGCAGCCATCTCATCGCGACTCGATATTTCGATGCAAAATGATTTGGCGAATCGATCGCGAAGACTCTTGGCGATCCAGCGACATCTGGATGCGATCTCACCCCAGGGCGTATTGCAACGGGGATATAGCATCACCACTCGCAAGAAGGATGGCGCGATCATTCGTGCCGCCGGGGATTTGCGCGTCGGCGATAAGATGGTCACGCGATTTGCCGATGGAACGGTGGAATCGACCGTGGAGGATCAGAAACAGATGAGGTTGTTTGAGTGATTTTGGGGAACTTGTCCCTGTGGGGCGGCGCTCAGCATTCCTTCGACGTTTCGTGCGGCGCAGACTAGAGCGGTTTTCAGATGACTGTACACCTATCCTGCGGTAGGGTGAGCCGATCACCTGCTGTTGGAGGTGTGGCATGGAGGGCTTGTCGTTGGATCTTCGGGAGCGGATTTGCACCGCGTGCGATGAACAGACGGAAAC
>DASZXJ010000102.1:0-52701 GCA_035545895.1 Tepidisphaeraceae bacterium
AACAAAGGAGCCGCGGGTCACTGGATCTTCGTCGTTCAGATTTCGTCATTGATTCGTCATTCTGATTTTGGTCATTCGTCATTCAGGTTATGGTCATTCGTCATTGGGACTTTGTTGGTCATTGGGACTTGGCCATTGACCGTTTAATCCCCATTTCCCCGCCACCCCCCGCCACTGGTTGCCTAGCGAACGATGCGGTATCCCACCGTACCCTCCTACGGGTCAACTCGCTGCATTCGCCTCCGTTGAGGGCCGCAGCGCAGCCACGGTTTGGGGTTAAACCAGTCCCAGCTTGCGGAAATAGGAGGCTGCGAAACACCGGTCCGCCAGCGCGAAACTTGGGCGGTCGGATTCCTTGGCGGGAACGAATAATCCGATGCTCGCCAGCAGCGGCCGCTCGGGCAGGCCGATCAGATCGAACGATGGCTCAAAGCCGGTGTCGTGCAGTTCCGCGACCGCGCGATGTTGGAACGCTTCGAGGGTAAGCGCGTCGGCATCTTTGTTGATTCCGCTGGCCAACAGGTTGACGGACAAGGTTTTATCGCGTTCGCGAATGGTGGCGATGCCCGCGGTTTCAGCCGAGGCAAACCACCGCAGAATCAGCCGGCCATTGGTCTGGGGCAAGGGAATTTCAAACTCCTGCGAGTTTTTCCAAAGCTCTGCAGAGAAGCAGGCAATCAAATCGACGGCCCCGCCGATGCGTTCGAGCAAAGCGTACTCGTACCAGTTGCTCTGCTGAGCCTGGCACTGCGGAGAGAGATCAACGACCGTGAATCCTCGCATGGGGATTGGACACTAGAGTAGTTTCTCACCGCGCGTCTATCAGGCCAGCCCTGATAATGCCTATCGGGAGATTCATTGCGGCCCCGATTGACAATATTTCAAAGCCGGCGCATGCTCGCGCCTGACGTGAAACGCTCGTTGTCCACGGTCTGAAACGAGCCGCTTGAACGGGCAGAAATGCCGGAAAATCAGGGCTTTTCCGGCAAAACCTATGGAGAACTCATGAAAGCCAAAAGCACTGTCAGCGTGGCTCGCACTTCCTCCGCGTCATCAAAAAATGGGAAACGATCACCACATTCCAACGGCAACGAAAACGGCACCCGCATCGCTGTTGAGAATTCTCCATCCACGACAACCGAGCCTTTGCCCGGCCAGCCTTCCATCATGAGCCTGCTTGGCGATCGCCCGGGCTCGAACAAAAAACAGACACTGACCAGCACGCAACTGCTGGAAGTATTGCTGGCTTTCAAGAAAGGCAACTTTTCCGTGCGCCTGCCGATCGATCTCGACGGAATCGATGGAAAGATCGCCGACACGTTTAACGAAGTGATGGATCTTTCAGAGCGCATGGCTGAGGAGTTGCAAAGGCTTAGCCGCGTCGTGGGTAAGGAAGGAAAAATCGCCCAGCGCGCGAACATCGGCGAAGTGACCGGCGCCTGGGCCGACAAGATCGATGCGGTCAATGCGCTGATTTCCGACCTGGTGCATCCGATTTCCGAGACCAGCCGCGTGATCGGCGCCGTCGCCAAGGGTGACCTGAGTCAGACGATGGCGCTGGAAACCGAAGGCCGACCGCTGGCTGGTGAATTCCTGCGCACCGCCAAGACCGTGAACACCATGGTGGACCAGTTGGGTTCGTTCGCTTCGGAAGTGACGCGCGTGGCGCGCGAAGTGGGCACCGAAGGAAAACTCGGTGGCCAGGCCAAGGTGAAAGGCGTGGCTGGCACGTGGAAAGACCTGACCGACTCGGTAAACAGCATGGCCGGCAACCTGACCGCCCAGGTGCGAAACATCGCCACCGTGACCACCGCCGTCGCCAATGGTGACTTGTCCAAGAAAATCACCGTGGACGTGAAAGGCGAAATTCAAGAACTGAAGCTCACGATCAACACGATGGTGGACCAGTTGCGATCGTTCGCATCGGAAGTGACGCGCGTGGCGCGCGAAGTGGGCACCGAAGGAAAACTCGGTGGCCAGGCCGAAGTGCGCGGCGTGGCCGGCACGTGGAAAGACCTGACCGATTCCGTGAATTCCATGGCTGCCAACCTCACGTCGCAGGTGCGAAATATCGCCAACGTCACGACCGCCGTCGCGACGGGCGACTTGTCCAAGAAGATCACCGTGGACGTAAAGGGTGAAATTCTGGAATTGAAGACCACGATTAACACGATGGTAGACCAGCTCAACTCGTTCGCATCGGAAGTAACGCGCGTGGCCCGCGAAGTGGGCACCGAAGGCCGCCTCGGTGGCCAGGCCGAGGTGAAAGGTGTCGCCGGCACGTGGAAAGACCTGACGGATAACGTGAATCTGATGGCCGGCAACTTGACGGCCCAGGTGCGAAACATCGCCGTCGTGACCACCGCCGTCGCCAAGGGCGATCTGACCAAGAAGATCACGGTCGACGTGAAAGGCGAAATTCTCGAACTGAAAAACACGATCAACGTCATGGTGGACCAGCTCAGCTCGTTCGCCGCCGAAGTGACACGCGTAGCGCGCGAAGTAGGCACCGAAGGAAAACTCGGTGGCCAGGCTGAAGTGCAAGGCGTGGCAGGCACATGGAAGGACCTGACCGACAACGTCAACATGATGGCCGGCAACCTCACGTCGCAGGTGCGAAACATTGCCGACGTGACCAAGGCCGTCGCCAATGGCGACCTCTCCCGCAAAATCACCGTGGACGTGAAAGGTGAAATTCTCGAACTAAAAAACACGGTCAATACGATGGTGGACCAGCTTTCATCATTCGCTGCCGAAGTGACGCGCGTGGCGCGCGAAGTGGGTACCGAAGGAAAACTCGGTGGCCAGGCCGAGGTGAAGGGTGTTGCCGGCGTGTGGAAAGACCTCACTGACTCGGTGAATTCGATGGCATCCAACCTGACGGTGCAGCTGCGCGACATGTCCAAGGTCGCCACCGCCATCGCCAACGGCAACCTTAGCCAGAAGATTACCGTGGACGTGCGCGGCGAAATCTTGCAGATCAAAGACGTCATCAACACCATGGTGGACCAGCTCAGCTCGTTCGCATCGGAAGTGACGCGCGTGGCGCGCGAGGTGGGCACCGAAGGTGAACTAGGCGGCCAGGCCGACGTGAAAGGCGTGGCAGGTACTTGGAAAGACTTGACCGACTCAGTGAATTCGATGGCCGGCAACTTGACGGCCCAAGTGCGAAACATCGCCACCGTGACGACCGCCGTCGCCAACGGCGACTTGTCGAAGAAGATCACCGTGCCGGTCAAAGGCGAAATTCTGGAACTGAAAAACACCATCAACACGATGGTGGACCAACTCAACTCGTTCGCCTCGGAAGTGACGCGCGTCGCAAGGGAAGTGGGTTCCGAAGGAAAACTTGGTGGCCAAGCTGAAGTGCGAGGCGTGGCTGGCACGTGGAAAGACTTGACCGACTCCGTGAATTCCATGGCTGCGAATCTGACTTCACAGGTGCGAAACATCGCCAACGTAACGACGGCCGTCGCGACCGGCGATCTTTCCAAGAAAATCACCGTGGACGTGAAAGGCGAAATTCTCGAACTGAAAACCACCATCAACACCATGGTGGACCAGCTTTCATCCTTCGCTGCTGAAGTGACTCGCGTGGCCCGCGAAGTGGGTACCGAAGGAAAACTTGGTGGCCAGGCTGAAGTCAAAGGCGTGGCCGGTACGTGGAAAGACCTGACGGACAACGTGAATTTCATGGCCGCCAACCTGACCAACCAGGTGCGTAACATCGCCGACGTGACCAAAGCCGTGGCCGGCGGTGATCTGGGTAAGAAGATCACCGTGGACGTGAAAGGTGAAATTCTCGAACTGAAAAATACGGTCAACACCATGGTGGACCAGCTTCGCGCGTTCGCATCGGAAGTAACACGCGTGGCCCGTGAAGTGGGTACCGAAGGAAAACTCGGTGGCCAGGCCAATGTACCCGGCGTGGCTGGTACGTGGAAGGACTTGACCGACAACGTGAATTTCATGGCTTCCAACCTCACCGACCAGGTGCGAAACATCGCAACCGTGACCACCGCCGTCGCCAACGGCGACTTGTCGAAAAAGATCACCGTGGACGTGCGCGGCGAAATTCTCGAACTCAAGCAAACCATCAACACCATGGTGGACCAGCTCAACTCATTCGCATCGGAAGTGACGCGCGTGGCGCGCGAAGTGGGCACCGAAGGAAAACTCGGTGGACAGGCTGAAGTGAAAGGCGTCGGCGGAACATGGAAAGACCTGACCGACAACGTGAACTTCATGGCCGACCGTCTGACCAACCAGGTGCGCGGTATCGCCAAGGTCGTGACGGCCGTCGCCAATGGCGACCTTAAACGAAAACTCACGATGGACGCCAAGGGCGAAATCGCCGAACTGTCCGACACGATCAACAGCATGATCGACACGCTGGCGACGTTCGCCGACCAGGTAACGACCGTGGCCCGCGAAGTGGGTGTCGAAGGAAAACTGGGCGGCCAGGCATCCGTGCCCGGTGCATCCGGTACATGGCGCGACCTGACGGACAACGTCAACCAACTGGCTGCAAATCTAACCACCCAGGTACGAGCCATCGCCGAAGTCGCCACCGCCGTCACCAAGGGCGACCTCACGCGAAGCATTACCGTAGAAGCACAAGGTGAAGTGGCCGCGCTGAAGGACACGATCAATGAAATGATTCGTAACCTTCGCGATACGACGTCGAAAAACACCGAACAGGACTGGCTCAAGACGAACCTGGCGAAGTTCAGCCGAATGTTGCAAGGCCAAAAAGACTTGCTAACCGTGGGCCGCCTGATTCTGTCGGAACTCGCGCCGGTGGTCAGTGCCCAACAAGGCGTGTTCTACATGATGGACGCCGGCGGCAAAGCCGATGAGCCGACGCTCAAACTACTCGCAAGCTACGCCTACAAGGAACGCAAAAACATCGATAACCGATTCAAGCTCGGCGAAGGTCTGGTCGGTCAGTGTGCACTGGAAAAAGAGAAGATTCTTCTCACGGCCGTGCCGACAGATTACATCAAGATCACGTCCGGTCTTGGCGAAGCCAAGCCGCTCAACATTATCGTGCTGCCGATCGTGTTCGAAGGCGCGGTGAAGGCGGTCATGGAGCTGGCCAGCTTCGATCGGTTCAGCCCAACGCACGAAACGTTCCTTGATCAGCTCACCGAATCGATCGGCATCGTGCTCAATACGATCGAAGCCAACATGCGTACCGAAGACCTGCTCAAGCAGTCCCAGTCCTTGGCCCGCGAACTGCAAAGCCAGCAGCAGGAACTTCAGCAAACCAACGCCGAACTGGAAGACAAGGCCAAGCTGCTTGCCGACCAGAACGTCGAAGTGGAACGCAAGAACACCGAAGTCGAACAAGCCCGCCAGGCGCTGGAAGAAAAGGCCAAGCAGCTTGCTCTTACATCCAAGTACAAGTCGGAATTCCTGGCAAACATGTCGCACGAATTGCGCACGCCGCTCAATTCACTCCTCATTTTGTCCGACCAGCTCAGCAAAAACCCCGAAGGCAACCTGTCCAACAAGCAGGTCGATTTTGCCAAGACGATTCACAGCAGTGGCAACGATCTGCTCACGTTGATCAACGACATCCTGGACCTGTCCAAGATCGAAAGCGGAACGGTCATGGTCGATGTCAGCGAAGTTACCCTTCGCGACCTGCGGGATTACGTCGATCGTACGTTCCGACACATTGCCGAAAACAAGAAGCTGGAATTTGCGTTGGATTTCTCCTCCGAATCGCCGCGAGCGATTCATACCGATGCCAAGCGATTGCAGCAGATTCTCAAGAATCTGCTGTCCAACGCGTTCAAATTTACCGATCGCGGAAACGTTTCATTGGAGGTTCGCGAAGCAACCGGCGGCTGGTCGCCGGAACACCCGACGCTCAGTCGAGCAAAGAGCGTGATGGCATTCACCGTCCGCGATACGGGCATCGGCATTTCCTCGGAGAAGCAGCAGATCATTTTCGAGGCATTCCAACAGGCGGATGGCTCGACCAGTCGCAAGTACGGCGGCACGGGTCTTGGCCTGGCGATCAGCCGCGAAATTGCGGGACTACTCGGCGGGGAAATCAAACTGGTCAGCGCCCCCGGCGCGGGAAGCACGTTTATACTTTACCTGCCAACCAACTACACCGCGCCGCGTTCGCCGCGCCGGCCGGCAGCCAAAGAGTCGGAAATGCTCGCCGCGGCGCCCATTGCGGTGGCCCCCACGGCGCCTGTCTTTGCCGAATCCATGCCTGTGGTTGCTCCACCAACCGTTGAGGCGCCGCAGCTTGCTGCCGACACCGTGGAAGATGATTCAGCCAGCATCCACGCCGGCGACCAGGTGCTGCTCGTCGTGGAAAACGATCCGCATTTCACACGCCTGCTGATGGATATCGGTCATGAAAACGGTTTCAAGGTTGCGGTGGCGACTCGTGGATCGGCCGCCCTTCAACTTGCCAGGCAGTTGTCGCCCAGCGCAATCACGCTGGACATCAACTTGCCCGATATCGACGGCTGGCGAGTGCTCAATCGATTGAAGGACGATCTGGCAACACGCCATATCCCCGTGCACATCATTACCACTGAAGAAGAGCGCGATCGCGGTCTTCGCATGGGCGCGATGGGGGTACTCACCAAGCCGATCAAGACCAAGCAACTGCTCGACGACACGTTCACCAGGTTGAAAGCATTCATTCAACCGCGGGTTCAAAAGGTGCTCGTCATCGACGACGATCCGGCTGAACGCGATATGATTGTTTCCCTCATCAGCGGCGCCGAACCGGAAGTAACTGCCGTTACTACACCGGAAGAGGCGCTGCAACATCTCAAGGATCAAACGCCCGATTTGATCATCGCCGCATTTGACCTGCGCGATAAGAAGGGCTTCGAATTGATCGACGAGATCAAGGAAGACTCCCGGCTTCACGAATTGCCTATGATCGTCTATTCGCGCAAGGAATTGTCGAAGAAGGACGAGATCCACATGAAGCGCCTGACCCAGACGACGGTGCTGAAGGATGTCCGTTCGCTGGAACGCCTGGCGGACGAAGCAATGCTGTTCCTCCATCGGTCGGTCTCGTCGATGCCGGAAACAATTAAGCACGACATCGAAAAACTTCATGAACCTGGCCGGGTGCTGGCGGGCAAGAAGGTTTTGGTCGTGGATGATGATATTCGCAATATTTTTGCGATGACCAGCATCCTTGAGCCATTCAATATGACGGTTGTTTCTGCTGAGACTGGACGTGCTGCGATTGAAAACCTGCAGGAGACTCACGATATCGATGCGGTCCTGATGGACATCATGATGCCCGACATGGACGGTTACGACACAATGCGGGCCATTCGCAAGCTTGCCAAGTTCCGCAGCCTGCCGATCATTGCCCTGACCGCCAAGGCAATGAAGGGAGACCGCGAAAAATGCATCGAAGCCGGCGCCAGCGATTACATCTCCAAACCGGTGGATACCGATCAGCTGCTGGCTTTATTGCGAATATGGCTCTATAGATGAGGATGGCAGGAATTGAGGTTTTGCCGGGCGAATCGATGGACGACTCGAAGGTTAATATTCTGCTCGTGGATGATCGGCCCGAAAAGCTGCTCGCCCTGCAGGCGTTGCTTGAAGACCTCCAGCAGAACATCGTCCTGGCTCATAGCGGACAGGAGGCGCTGCGATACGTTTTAACGCAGGACTTCGCGGTCATCCTGCTTGACGTCAACATGCCGGGCATGGACGGCTTTGAAACCGCGCAGTTCATCCGCCAGCGGCGCAATTCCGCCCATGTGCCCATCATATTTCTCACCGCCATGAGCGATGAAATGCACATTGCGCGTGGCTATTCGCTGGGTGCGGTCGATTACATCCTCACGCCGGTCGTGCCTGAGGTCTTGCGGTCCAAGGTCGCGGTATTTGTCGATTTGTTCAGGAAAACCCAGCAGGTCCAGTCGCAGGCTGAACGTCTCAGGCATCGCGCCATGCAATTGCATCGGTTGACGTGTGCTTCGCTGGCGATCAATTCCGCGCCGTCCGTCGACAAGATCGTGCAGGTGACAACGGAAACCGCCCGCGCCATTGTCGGCACAAATCAGGCGGTCATGATCGTCGCCCCGTCCCAGCGGCCAACTCACGTGGCCGGCCATGCTTCGTATTCCCAAAAGTACGCAAAATGGGAGCACGTCATTCCCAGGCTTGGCGATCATCACGTTCATTCGATGGTGCGCGAATCAAAAAGGCCGATGCGCATGACGCTCGCCGAATTGCAGGCGCAGGGAGACCTGCTCGACACCCATTCCCAGAACGCCCCGCCCCTGAGAGGCCTGCTCGCGATTCCCCTGATGGGTCGCGACGGATGCAACATGGGCTTGGTTTTTCTGTCCGACAAGATCGATGGCGAGTTCACCGAAGACGATCAGGCGGTGCTCGTGCAACTCGCGCAAATGGCCTGCGTGGCTATTGAAAATACGATGTTCGCCGAAGAGCGAGAATCCAATCGCGTGAAGGATGAATTCCTGTCAACGCTTTCGCACGAATTGCGCACGCCCCTGAGTGCGATTTCGGGCTGGATTCGCCTGCTGAAGATGGAAAAAGTCGAGGGCAAGGTGGCTCGCGGCCTGAGCGTCATCGAGCGCAATGTGGACGCTCAGATCAAGTTAATTGAGGAACTGCTCGACCTGTCGCGCGTTGAAACCGGTAAATTGTCGCTGAATACGCGAAGCATCGCCCTTCGCACGGTCGTCGAAGCCGCGGTGGATGCGCTTCGACCCGCAATCGCTGAAAAAGGAATTACCCTGGATTGCCAGCTAAATGGACAAGATGCGAATATCACCGGCGATCCCAATCGCTTGCAGCAGGTATTTGGCAATTTGCTGAGCAATGCGATGAAATTCACACCGGCCGGCGGACAGATCAATGTTCGCCTGACTCGTACGGATGGCGGCTGGCAAGTGGCTGTAACCGACACCGGCGAAGGAATCGATCCGGCATTCCTCCCGCACGTATTTGATCGATTTCGGCAGGCGGACAGCACCAGTTCGCGTCGCCACGGCGGGCTGGGAATCGGATTGACGATCGTTCGGCATATCGTCGCGCTGCACGGCGGTTCGGTCAGCGCAGACAGTCAGGGCAAAGGGTTGGGATCGACATTTTCCGTGAAAATTCCGTTTGGTCCAGCGCCGCAGGAGCCCGGCGATTCACCAAAAAATAACATGCCTTCGCGGTCCAACGCCGATGTGCCACCCCCCTCGCTTGATCAAATCCGCATCCTGCTTGTGGACGATGAGCCTTACACGCGCGAGGTGGTCACCGGAATGCTGGAACGCTGCGGCGCGGACGTCACCGCCGCCGGCTCGGCGCGCGAAGCCATCAATCTTTTCGCGGTGGTCAGGCCCGATGTGGTTGTATCTGATCTGGCCATGCCCGACATGGATGGATTCGCCCTGCTTCGAGAATTGCGGATGTTGTCGCAGGCCAACGGCGGAAGCACGCCTGCCATTGCGTTGACCGCCTATGTCCGCGCGGAAGATCAGGCCCAGGCGCTGGCGGCCGGTTTTCAAGTACACATCGCCAAACCAGTCGATCCTGCAAGGCTGGCGACCGCTGTATTGGATTGTGCTCGAGACTCGCGCCACAATTCGCAACGCAAAGAAGGCCATATGCCGACCGAAGGCACGGTCGAAGTTTCAGAATAAAAACCCTTGGTATATTCCCAATGTGTGACACGCGCTTTCAGCTTATGTTCGTGGGCTGAAAGCGCATGTCACATTTTTTACACCAGTATCTAAAACCCGCCTGCTTCCGATCGGCCTCGCGGCGCCAATCACAAGCGGGGATTGAAGATTCTCAATCTCGGACAAATCATTCAAACTTATTCATTCCGAGCGACAGTTTCGGAAAGCGGATTGGTCCGGTCCAAAACCTTGTAGTTGAACGTTTGTCCCTTCACGACCGATGCCATTTCCGACGGCTGAATTCCGTTCCCGGTTGTGAATACGGAAACACCCGAAGCAGGCTTTTCGTTCAGGTAGGCTGTCGCGCCAGGCTCCAGTGCGGTGGCTTTCACGCCTTCATCAAATTGCAGATTCCCCTGCTTGAAGCTGTATACCAACTGCTCGGTCGGGAAGATGATGATTTCAGTATAGCCGGTGACATTGGCCTGCGAACCGGCCGGGATTTGCTTCAGGTCGCAAGTGCCGACGATCGTGCCGTATTCATACAATGTGCCTTTGGCATAGACCTTGTCGCTGCCCAAAGCGTCCTTATTCACTGAAGAAAACACCGCATACCCCGCTGAATGCTGAATGGCACTCTTGAGATAGGGATCGACCATTTGCGCTTTCGCCAGTGCGGCGTTTGAATCTTCATGAATCGCCGCCTTGCCGATCATCGGCACGCGCGTCGATGCACAAGCGCTGAGGCTGACGAGCGACAGACCCGCTAAAACAGAAAATGTAAATGACCTGATCATGACATACCTCCAGGTTAATCGTTTTGTTTCGCTACTCCTTTACAATCAGGCTTGCGGCAGCGAAGCCTGGTGTGGATTCCCGGAATTTGTAAATGAACGCATCAACTGCCACACATTCCATTGCGAAGCCGGCATATCTTCGCTGATATCCAGGCCGAACTTCACCTTGCCGTTTTTTACTTCAAGCACGGTCACTTTCAGCACTCGTTCCAGATCGGCCGGCCCGGCGATCAGAACGGATTCATTGCTGTTTCGCGTAAATACAATCATGGTGTACCTCCATGCTTATCAATTGGATCCCGCATTACTTCTTCGAGTCGTTGTTGTCCTTTCGATTGTCCTTGGGATCGCCCTTCTGTTCATCGTTTGGCCGTGGGGGCGGAGCTTTTTTCGCATCAGCAGGCGGCGCTTTGGCCACGCTCGGCGGAGCGGTCACTTTTTCACGCTCGGGCTGCGTGACCCGGACTTCTCGCTGCCTGGGGGGCGCTTCCGGCTTGCGCTCAATCGCCGCTGCGGCGGGGGCTTTGGCCTTGTCGTTGTCTTTGTTGTTGTCATTTGGCTTGCGATCCGCACGATCATTGTCATCTGCTTTATTAGGCGATGGAGGCGCCGCATTGGCGCGTTCCGGCGCGGGCTGCACAACAGGGCTCTGCAGTTGCGCCGCAGGCCGGGCCTCTTCATTGCGAGCAGCCGGCGCCGGCGGATTCCGCCGATCGCCTGGCTCTTGCGGTTGGGCATTCCGTGAAGGCTGCGAATTTTCCGCGGGCCTCTGCACCTGCGGGCGCGGAGTTTCATTTCTCGCGGCAGGGGCCGGTGCCGGTGAAGCCGCAGGCGCCTGCTTGCCCGCCGCGGGCTGCGCTACAGGCTCTTTCCTGTCGGCTGCGGGCGGCGCGGCCACGGCGTTGCGCTCCTCCTTCGTCGGCTGCATCGCCTTGGCTGCGGCTGGCTTGTTTTCCCACTTGCTCCGATCCTGACGGAACGTTTGAACCGTCCTGGCCTGTTCCACGATCTTTTGACGAGCATCAACATTCACCTTCGTCAATTTGATGTTCGTCACATTCGTCGTGTTTTCATTGACGACAATGTTGTTTATCGTTTGAGCAACCTGAATATTCTTTCGCTGTGGCTCAGGCGCCTTGGCCAGCCGGGTTTCCATCTCGCGGAACGTTCGCGGCGGCCGCAGGTCGCGATTGGCTCTTAACTGTTCATAATCTCGGCGCTCTCGTTCTTCCCAACGCGGCTCGGTTCGGCGGAAATGCCATCGATCATATTCGTAGATCGGGTCATACCAGGCTCGAACATGCACTCGATCAAACCAGGGATAAATGCCGACGCTGATATACGCATCATCGTAATAATCGCCAAAGTAGTAATGACAGGACCGCGGCGACACGAACAAATGATCGGTCATCAGTCCAACATCGATCACGGTGCTCGGCGAATAGCTGAATCCCACGCGAATCGAATTCGCTGGAACTACAACCGGCGCAAACAACAGTCCACGATCCTGAATCGTGTAATCCCAATAGCCATTGACCATCACATAGCCGCGCGGCGTCCAGGTATAGTGGGTCGCGTTCCACACCCAGCCCGGATGCGCTTCCAGCCAATAGCCATTTCTTTGCACATATTGACCGTCGCGCCAATACCAACACGGCGGTACCCAGGTGTTGTCGGGTGATGGCGGATCACCTGGCGGCTGTGTATCCAAGTCGCTTGGCGGTGTTGGAAGATATTCAATTTCCTGGGAGTCGTTTGACGACCAGAACCCGGGAAC
Source organism: Tepidisphaeraceae bacterium (assembly GCA_035545895.1). Lineage (GTDB taxonomy): Bacteria > Planctomycetota > Phycisphaerae > Tepidisphaerales > Tepidisphaeraceae > DASZXJ01. The sequence goes on from DASZXJ010000102.1 coordinate 12,222, forward strand.
CCATTCATATCCGCCGCTCACTTGGGTCCAGTATCCTGGCACCCAATACGTATTCGGAGGCGCCGCTCGCCAGCAGCCACTGACCCATATATAAGTGTTTCGCTGGGGTTCCCACGACCAGTAGCCGGGCACCCAGTCATATTGGTCCCCTTCTGGTCGCTCGTCCGGGGGTGTTTCATTGATATCCGGGGGCGGCGCGGTGGGAACGATCTGTCCGTCATTCTGCGTATCCATATCGACCGGCTCGGCAAATGCTTCGTTAACCGGGCCACTGGTCAAAACTTCAGGCTGTTCCTGTGCTGGAGTGGGCGGCGGCGCGGGCTGCTGAGGGAGGCCAATCGCCGCTGCCGTCAACAGGCAAGTAATTGCCGACCACCATTTGATTGCCGGAGTTTCTTCAAATGCGTTCCGCATCGCGCCAAGGTCCTTTCCGCTCTAAACAAATGGATCGCTCTATTAACTGAGTACATTAGCGCCAATGGCGGCTTGATTGTGATCGGACCGTTGCTGGCCCATGCGTGGAAAATCCGCCTCCCGGGGTTTCAGTATTATCCTTCAGCATCTTCCCCGATAAGAATAATCACGCCCGGTGGCAAACCGATCCAAAACCGTGAGATGATGATCGGAGAGAATAATCTTTTGCAACTTCGTCATACAAAACGAATTGATATCTGCATACGGGATCGCGTACTGGTGGAGTTTGAAAAAAGGAGAGTTTATTGCGGCATGGGCTTTCCAGCCCATGCGGTACTTGCACGGCCCTGGAAAGGCGTGTCACATCAAACTGCACCAGTACCTGGAATCGTCAACGCTTTCAAACCCCAAGCGGTAGGAGATACCATGACCAACTTCAAATCGCTCCTGGCAATCGTCGCGGCATGTCTGTTTAGCGCTGGGTCTCTTGTGGCTCAGCCAGTCAAACAAAATTCCACGGGAGGCAACAGTCCGCATGAAACGACCAGCGCAATAATCGACGGCAATCGAGTGACCATCACGTATGGCCGCCCATTTTCCAAGGATCCCAAATCCGGCAACATGCGAAAGGTGTGGGGAACCCTTGTTCCATGGGGCAAGGCTTGGCGGATGGGTTCGGATGAAGCCACCACGCTCATCACGCAGCAGCCGCTGATGATCGGCGAGACCACCGTTCCTGCCGGCGCTTACACGCTGTATCTGGTGCCCACTGAAGAATCGACCAAGCTGGCCATTTCAACCAAGCTCGGCGGCTGGGGGATTCCGGTCGATGAAAAGAACGATCTGGCCCGCGTGGATGTCAAGAAGGAGACGATGGACAAGGAGGTCGATCAATTCACGATGGCTGTCGAAAAGAATCCATCCGGCGGTGGAATATTAAAACTCATGTGGGAAACCACGCAGTTCTCGGTTCCTTTCACAGTCAAAAAGTGATGCTCTCGCATGCGGATACGGTTGTCCGTTTGCGCGATTGACTCACAAGAAACAAAGACTGCAATGAATACCGCAAATTCCCACGCGCGGCCGATTGCTCCCTGGATTGCAACGGTCGCAATTGCCTTCTCACTGTGCGCAACGCTTCAAGCCCAAGATCCCTCGCCAGGCGCGGCTATCTTGCAAGACTTTCGAACCTTTCAGCAGATGGGCGCGGTGCTGTTTATCGCGGCCCATCCAGATGATGAAAATACGCAGCTCATCACCTACCTCGCGCGTGGGCGGGGATATCGAACCGCATACTTGTCGGTCACCCGTGGGGATGGCGGACAAAACCTGCTCGGCGGTGAGCTATTCGAGCAACTTGGGGTGATTCGAACACAGGAATTGCTGGCCGCCCGACGACTCGACGGCGGGCAACAGTTCTTCACCCGCGCGATCGACTTCGGCTATTCCAAACATGTCGCTGAAACCTTGCGAATTTGGGATCAAAAGGAATTGATCGGCGATGTCGTGCGCGTGATTCGCACATTCAGGCCGGACGTCGTGATCACGCGATTCAACCCCGACACCGACAACACCCACGGCCACCACACCGCATCGGCGGTGCTCGCGCGCGAAGCATTCAAACTCTCCGGCGATCCAAATGCTTATTCCGAGCAGCTTCAGCAAGGGTTGACCATATGGCAACCCAAGCGAATCTTCTTCGACGGACAGGGAAACCAGGGCCCGGTCATTCGGATTGAGATCGGTGGAAATGACGCAATCAGCGGCGAGACATTTGGCGCCATTGCCGGTCGCAGCCGGGCCATGCACAAGACGCAGGGTTTCGATCGCGCCGGCGGACGTGGATTTGGCGGTCGCGGCGGCGGAACAATTCCTCCCGAATCCTTCACGCTACTGGCTGGCGAACCTGCAACCAATGACATTCTGGACGGCGTTGATACAACCTGGTCGCGTTACAAGGGTGGTGAGGAAATCACCAGGCTGACGAATGATGCAATCGCGAATTTCAAACCCAATGATCCTGCAGCCGCCGTGCCGGCTCTGCTGGCGATCAGGACCAGATTTGCCGGCCTTGCCGATGATCGAGTTGTCAATGAAAAACGCCGGCAGTTGGATCGAATCATCCAGAACTGCATCGGCCTGATCGTCCAAACGTCGATTCCGTCCAACGAAATCGTCCCCGGCGAATCAATCAAAATGCACATGGCTGCGTCGGTGAAATCAGATCAGGTCAAAATCTCCTGGGTATCGTCGCGCTTTCCATCAATCGGTTCACAAGCGGATATTTCGGAAAACATCTCGGCTGGAGCGACGGCGCAGCGCGATGTCAGCCAGATACTGCCGATCAAAACTGATCTGACCCAGCCTTACTGGCTGCGCGAGCCGGGCACGGTTGGGCTGTTTCATGTAGACGATCCAACGCACATCGGCCTGCCGGAAAATCCGCCGGTCTTTCCGATCATTCACACATTTGATGTCGGCGGTCAGAAGATTGAGATTTCCGATGAGCCCGTACAGGTTGTGCATGATTCGGCGAAAGGTGAAACGCGATTGCGATTGAATGTGATCCCGCCGATTTCGTTGCATTTCGCATCGGATGTTCGGCTGTTCGAGCCGGGGCAGAGCAAGCTGGTGCAAGTGGAAGCGATCGCGCATCGGGCTGATATTTCCGGAACTGCCCAGCTTGATCTGCCAAACGGATGGAAAGCCGAGCCATCCGCTCAGGATGTGAAACTCGGTTCCGTTGGACAAAGCACCCTGCTGGCGTTCAACGTCACCGCCCCTGCTCAACCAGCCAAAGCGGATATCGGCGCGCATGTGAGTGTTGCCGGCCAAACGTATAACACCGATCGGATTGACATTCGTTACAACCATGTTCCGCCGCTGCTGCTTCAGCCGCGAGCAGTCGTCAAGGCGGTGGCGCTCGATTTGAAAGCTCGCGGGAAAACCGTCGGCTATCTTCAAGGCGCGGGTGATTCGGTGAGCGAGTGTCTCGAGCAGATGGGATACACGGTCACGCAACTCACCGGCGCTGATCTGAATCCCGAGAAATTCAACACTTTTGATGCGGTGGTTCTTGGCATTCGCGCCTTCGAGACGCGAACTGACGTGGTCGCCAATATTCCCGCGATTTTTACCTACATCGAAAATGGCGGAACGGTGATTGTTCAATACAACCGTGCCGATGCCGATCCAAACAATCGCGGCACATTCGGACCATTGAAGCTGGTGCAGTCGGGGCAGCGCATCACCGATGAGACGGCCGAGATGACGTTCCTCGCGCCCGATCATCCGGCCCTGAACACCCCCAACAAAATCACCCAGGCCGATTTTGACGGATGGATGCAGGAACGCGGGATTTACTATCCCAGCCAGTGGGATGAAAAATTTACTCCGATTCTGGCGGCGCATGATCCCGGCGAGCAGCCGTTAAATGGCGGGCTCCTTGTTGCGAACTACGGCAAGGGACATCTGGTGTATACGGGATTGGTGTTCTTCCGCGAATTGCCCGAAGGCGTGCCGGGGGCGTATCGACTCTTCGCCAACTTGTTGTCACTTGGAAAGTGAAATGACCGATACAACCTCCGCTGAAAGTGAATCGACCGGCCTGCCGGTCCTCGGATCTTGGCGCGCAGTCTATTTCCTTGTCGCAGCGATTGTCACGACGTATATCGTGCTTCTTGCCCTACTCACGAGGTTATATCAGTGAATCCGCTTGATTGGCTCGTCCTGCTCGGCACGATGCTCGGCATCGCTGCTTTTGGCATGTGGCGAACACGCGGAAAGCGAGATCTCGATCACTATCTCAAAGGCGACCACAACACCAGTTGGATCGTCATCGGCCTTTCAGTCATGGCTACCCAGGCCAGCGCCGTCACGTTCCTCTCCACGCCGGGGCAGGGGTTTCATGATGGATTGGGATTTGTTCAGAACTATTTTGGCGCGCCGATCGCGTTGATGATCATCGCCGCGGTTTTTCTGCCGATTTATCGCAAGCTCAATGTCTATACCGCATACGAATATCTGGGCCAACGATTCGACACCAAGACACGGCTGCTCGCGGCCGGACTCTTCCTGTTTCAACGTGGGATCGGCGCAGGGATCACCGTTTACGCGCCTGCCATTGTTCTTTCGAGCGTCCTGGGTTGGAATCTGGACCTGACGATTGCCCTCAGTGGCCTAGTTGTGATTATCTATACAGTCAAAGGCGGCAGCCAGGCGGTGACACTCACGCAAAAATACCAGTTCATTGTCATTATGGCGGGCATGATTACGGCATTTTGCATCCTGCTGCACAAGATGCCGGTTGGGTTGGGGGACGCCATGGCCATCGCGGGCACGTTCGGCAAGCTCAAGGCCGTCGACTATTCAATGGATTATCGCCAGCGTTATACCCTTTGGTCGGGCTTGCTGGGCGGCATGTTTCTGGCCTTGTCCTATTTTGGGTGCGATCAGACGCAGGTGAACCGTTACATTGGCGCCAAATCGCTGCGCGAAAGCCGCATGGGCCTGTTGTTTAATGCCGTTTTTAAGATTCCCATGCAATTCTTCATCCTGCTGCTGGGGTGCACGCTGTTTGTGTTTTATCAATTTGAAAAGCCGCCCGTTTATTTCGGCCCGGTCACATGGAAATCGCAGGCCGTCCGGCGATCGGCGGAAGAAACCTGGGCGCAGCTGCACGATCAACAGCAAAAGGCCATCCAAAACTGGCTCGACGGGCGACATGCGGGCAATCGCGCCCAACAACTCGACGGGCTCCAAACCGCATGGGCGGCCCGCACGGATATCGAGGCGCATCAAAACATGTGGCTTAAAAATGAGGATGCCTCGCTGAAGTCCAATCAGTCCGATTACGTATTCATCACGTTCATCCTCGCCTATTTGCCGCATGGATTGATCGGGCTTCTCATCACGGTCTTTTTTGCAGCCACGCTTTCATCCAAAGCCGCTGAATTGAATGCGCTGGCCTCCACAACGGTCGTCGATCTTTACCGCCATGTCATTAGAACTGACGCAAGCGACCGCCATTACGTCTTGGCCGCCAAATGGTTTACCGTCTTCTGGGGCGTCTTCGCGATCGTTTTCGCGCTGCTGGTGAAAATGGCTGAGAACCTCATCCAGTTTGGCAATATCGTCGGCTCGTTGTTTTATGGTGTTCCGCTGGGATTGTTTCTGGTTGCGTTCTTCATTAAACGGATTCGCGGGGATGCTGTTTTTTGGGCGGCGGTCCTGTCGCAGGCAATGGTCCTTTTGCTCTGGTGGTTCACGCCAATCGGCTATCTCTGGTTCAATGTAATCGGATTGGCTGGATGTATCGCAGGCGCGGCGTTGCTGCAGGCAGTGCTTGGTCCACGTTCCGCGCAGCGCGGATTTCCGGTTCTTCCCGCCAAAGAGGCATGAACACTTCCCCAATCATTTGCTTCGGCCAACAACCCTGCGGGATTTTTCCCAAGCGATTTCTGTTCGCGAAATTTCAGACCGCTCGAAAACTTCAATCGGAAATCGGCGGGCAGATCGTATTCTTTTACCACGACAGCGATCACGATCCCCGCGAAACCAGGACCATTCTTCGACACCGAAAATCGAACGAGCCATTTGAGATCAATTTCACGTTCGACAATAAACTGCAACGGAAACATTCGCCGCTGTATTTGAAACGCGTTCGTGCCGACTGGCTTGAGAAAACCGCGATTCAACTGCCCGCTTACGCCGATCGCCGATGGGTCGATGCGTTCAAAAAAATCGCCGCGTCCAACGTCGCGGATTTTTGCCTGGAGATGTATCGTGCAATGGGATTGCTTAACGGCATGCAGATCGTACGCTCAAGCGATGCGGAGTTTCGCCGGCGGGCTTGTGACATTTCCGATTATTTCGTCGATGTGAAGCATGATGGCGAAATCGTTCGTGCGAGGCTTCAAAACGGCAAGCTGGTTTTGCACGAAGGCGGCGACGCTTTCACAATGCTTCCATCCTGCGAATACGGCAAGGAGCAGATCAGCCCGGCGCGTGACAGCCGGCTTCGATGGATGCAGTCGGTGATTCATTGCACGCATTATGTGACCGGCGCCAGCGAGCAGGATTATCTTCGCAAGGAGGATGCGCCGGAAATTGTTTACGTGAAACGTGAAACCATTGACCGGTCAAACGAGGCGTATACCGATGTCCCAGGTTGAATCGATTGATATTCTCGCTTTCGGGGCGCATCCGGATGACATCGAATTCGGCTGCGGCGGCGTGATTGCAAGGGAAACGCGCGCGGGCCTCACCGCCCACTTCGCCATTTGCTCAAAAGGCGAAGCAGGCACCCATGGCACGCCGGCAATTCGCACGGCCGAGGCTGAACAGTCAGCCGCCCTCCTCGGCGCGACCGTCGAATTCATCGAACTCGACGGCGACGCGCATTTGCAGGAGCGAATCGAACACACGATCAGGTTGGCTTCGATCATTCGCCAAACGAAGGCCAAGATCATTCTGGCGCCAAGCCTGGTGGAAAACCAGCATCCGGATCATTGGCGGCTGGGAAAATTGGTGCGCGATGCAACCCGCCTGGCAAGATTTGGCGGGTTGAAGGAACTTCGCGAGCTGCCGTCCCACTCGATCGACCTGCTGCTTTATTATGCCGTCGCTCCTCAGGCTGAACCGCGCGATGGGCTTTCGATTCTAATCGACATATCCGACCAGCAGATTTTGTCTGCCTGGCAAAATGCGATGGAAGCGCACGCATCGCAATCGGCGACGCGAGACTATGTCGAGTTGCAAATGACCCGCGCGCGGCTGGCTGGCCTTAATGCCGGGCTCGGCCATGCCATTGCGTTGTATCCCAACGATCCGATTTTGGTCGATTCCATCACAACATTGGGACCATCGGCGAGGAAGTTCTAATATGCCCGGATCTGATAAGCTCAAGATCGGCATCACCTGTTATCCGTCAGTCGGCGGCAGTGGAATCCTTGCGACTGCCTTAGGCGATGAACTGGCCCGGCGAGAACATCAGGTGCATTTCATCAGCTACGAGCGCCCGTTCCGGCTGCCTGCCGAAACGTCTCATCTGCGGTTCCATTCGGTCGGAATTAACGATTATGGCTTGTTCAAATACCCGGATTACACCCTGCCGCTTTCGGTGAGAATGGCCGAGGTCAGTCGCGACTTTGGTCTGGATGTGCTGCACGTGCACTATGCCGTGCCCCATGCAACCGCGGCGATTCTCGCCAAGGCCATGTTGCCGCCTCAGCAGCAGCCGCGTGTCGTCACCACGTTACACGGCACGGACACCACGCTTCTCGGCCGCGATACCGACTATGTGCCGGCCATTCGCCATGCCTTGATGAACTCCGACGCCATCACGACCGTTTCACATTTCCTGAAACGCGAAACGCAAATGCTGTTGAACATCGACAAGCCCATTGATGTCATCCACAACTTCTTCTCGCCTCGCCGGCCAAAACGGACTCGCCAGCAGGTTCGAAATGATTTGGGTGTTGAAGACAACGAAGCACTTTTAATACACTGTTCGAATCTTCGGCCCGTCAAGCGGATCGATTTGTTGCTCAAAACAGTGGCCGCCATTCGCCCTCGCGACTCATTCAAGATGGTCATTCTAGCAGGCGAAGTATTTTCGCAATTCAACGATCATGTTCGTCAGCTTGGCCTGGAGGACCGCATCATCGTGCACGAAAAGGCAAACGATGTTGAAGAATACATGCAGGCCGCCGACATTGGGCTGGTCAGCTCGGAGATGGAAAGCTTCTGCTTGAGCATTCTTGAAGGCATGTGCTTTGGATGTCCGAGCGTCGCAACCCGGGTGGGAGGCATCCCTGAAGTGGTCGATGACAATCAGACCGGCCTGCTCGTACCGTTTGGCGATGCGGGTGCGTTATCACGGGCGGTGGAAAGTCTGATCCGGGACATCCCCCGCCGCCAGGCTCTGGGACAAGCCGGAAAACAGCAGGCCCGGTTGCGGTTCTCCGCCGAGGTGATCGTGCCTCAATATGAAGCGCTTTATCGCCGCGTCTGCCAGCGGCAATAGCTCCTGACGCTGCAAATACTCAAGTTTGCCTTGAATTGCGGAAGCGAGTACGTTCCCCCACCGAAACCTTAGCAGGGCAGGTCGGATCTTGGCAAAACCAGAATATCAAAAACAACGGAATCTCTCGGCGCGCTTATTCGGGCTCACTCTCGCCGCAGCCACTTTTTTGCCGGTAGCCGGTGCCCGCGCCCAGAACTCGGCAGCCGATTATCGGCAGCAGCTTGATCGTCTTCGCCGCGAGCAGTTGCTCCAGGCTTCCCCGAATGTATCCGCCGGGCAGCGCGCCTATTTCGATTACGGCGCTTATCTCACCTTCACCTATCTCACGGTTGATGACCAGTTTCACGACAGCCATGCGCTTCGCCAGACCGATTTTGTCGCTTATTCGCGATTGAACTTTGACAACGCCCATGAGGTGCTGCTTCGCGTTCGCACCGGCTATCGCGACTTCAACAACGGCGACAGTTTTGACGGGCGCGGCGATGAACCGATCGATGGCGACCTCGACATCGGCTATTACAAGTTCGACCTCGCTCGTTACCTGGGCGCCTATCAGGGCAAGGAAATCGACGGCGACCTCACCGTCAAAATCGGCCGTGACATCGTTTACTGGGGCAACGGCCTGGCCATGGCGCAGGTGATTGACGGCGCAATGGTTGATCTGGTCAAGGGGCCGCTTCAAGTCAGCGCGATTGCAGGCGTGACGCCGGTGCGAACCGTCGATTTCGATGGGTCTCGACCCGATTTTGATTTTAATACCCGACGCGGATTCTATGGTGCGATGGCCAGCACGGGTATTGGCGAGCATCGGCCGTTTGCATACGCCCTGCTTCAGCAAGATTACAACAAAGACGAAGTCCTGAGCGAAGGCTCAGTCAAAACTCATTTCGGCTATGACAGCTACTATCTCGGCCTGGGGTCCACCGGCACGCTGGGCGATCGGGTCATCTACGGCGCGGAAATGGTCTATGAAGGCGGACAGGGATTGTCCAACAGTTTCAGCCAATCGGGGCCATTCATTACTCAGGTGCCGCAAACCCGCGATGAAATCCAGGCGTTCGCGGCTGATCTTCGCGCGGATTACCTCGTGCCCGATCCTCGTCATACACGCGTAGGCGGCGAGTTTTTGCTGGCAACCGGCGACAACGATCGGCTGCGAAGCACTTCGAACACCTTTGCCGGCAACCTTCCCAACACCAACGATCGCGCCTTCAACGGCTTCGGCTTGATCAACACCGGCCAGGCTTTCGCACCGGCGGTTTCCAACCTCATCGCCCTGCGAGGCGGCATATCAACCTACCCATTCAGCGACATCCGAACGCTTCAGCGCATGCAGGTTGGTATGGATGTATTTCTATATTCGAAATTTTTGGGCGATGCTCCGGTTGACGAAGCGACCGCGGCCGGCCGCAGCTACCTGGGTTGGGAACCGGATTTCTTCGTTAACTGGCAGGTAACCAGCGACATAACGCTTGCTCTGCGATATGGTGTCTTTTTCCCCAGTTCACGGGCTTTTGAAGACAGCGACCCGCGTCAATTCTTCTCCACAAGCGTCACGTTTGCGTTCTGACCGGTTGGCGGCATATGCTATGGGTGCCGTACGGTCGGTTTTCGCAAAGGGCTCTCTCGAACCTAAGGTGCGAGCATGGTCAAATCCAATTCCATTGCTTTCCTGATGTCGGTCGTTCTTGGTTTTTCCGCTTCAGCAGTTTTCGCAGCGACCCAATCGCAGCCGGCTGAACTTCCGGGCGGAAAATTGGAAGCCACCGTCACGGGCGTTGAAGGAAACGTGCAAGTTCGCAAATCGGCAGATCAGCCTTGGGCCAAGGCGGAAGTCGGCATGAAAGTCGATGAACTGGCCGAGTTCCGCACCGGGCCAAAGAGTGCTGTCCGATTCACCATTCCACCCGATCAGACGATTACACTTGATCGCCTGGGCGTAGTGAAACTGCTCGAAGCCGTCAATGATTCCGGCAAGCTCAAGACCAGCCTGGGAATGAAGTATGGCCGCACGCGATTCGATATCGAAGCCGCTGGCCGCGAACATGACGCAAGCATTTCCAGCCCCAGCAGTACGCTGGCTATTCGTGGAACCAAAGTCAGCCTTTACGATCAGCGTCCTTTCCGCGCAGAAGCCGTGAGTCTGACCGGCCGAGCGAGTTTCCGCGACGGTAAAAAGCAAATTGCGTTCGGCAATCGAAATGCCGGTAAAACCAAGGTCAATGTCGATGATTCCAGCGCCGCATCGGCGGCTTTGACTGAAACGACGACCGATCCATCGATCTCTCTGGCGCGAACCGAAGCCGAAGCACCGCTCGTTGATACGTTGCTTCGCAGCGGCGCAACAGTCTTCTTCGATCGTGAAGTTGGAATCAAAGTGGTTCGCGGCGGTTCCGTGCCGAACGATCAGCAACTGATCCCCGCCCTTCCCGGCGTGTTCAGCATCGTTGCTCGATGGCATTCGGATGCAGACATCAACCTGTCGGTGGCCACACCGGGCGGTTCAAACAACGGTGGTGAAGTGCTGTATCCCACCGGAGCATTGGCAACCAACTCCAGCGGCGGACATGTCGCGTTCGATCATCGCGGCGGCCCCAATGGCGGGATCGAAGTCGTCTACTTCACCAAAACGCCGCCCGATGGGCTTTACGGCATTGGTCTGACGCTGATTTCCGGAAACGTGACGACCGCACAGGTCGATGCGTTCAAGAACGGCCAGCGCGTCGGCATCTTTAATGGTCAATCAACCGTGCCTTCAGTCAGCATTCAGGTGCCCGCTCCGATTCCGGGATTTGTTGATGGAGCGTTTGCCGGCGTGGTGCCGGTCAACGTGCCGCTGCCGTCAAATGCGCCATTAAGTGCCCAGAGTACCAAAACGAAGAACGTTTTGCCGGTCGCCGCTCAGACGATCAAACGTCGATAATTGCCCAACCATTTGCGGTTTATAGACTTGCGCGAATATGGCCGAATCTGGGTTAAAATGCCCATTTTATCGGCCATATTTTCGTTAATTGGCTGGCGTTAAAGCCTTTGCGCCCCTATACTGCTCCCCACAACCGCCGGTCAATGTATTCAATTTAGTGACGTCACGTGAGTTTTGTTTGCTGGAAGGAGAATCTGCATATGTTCGAGAATCTCGAGACGCGCCGATTGTTCGCCATTACGGTCAGTGGTGGAGTTGCAAATCTCAACAGCTACTTCACAACTGGAAATGATGTCCGCGATTTCGTGCTCAATGGCTCGACGCTTCAAATTCGTGATGGTGCGGGCACCGTACTTGCGTCCATTTCCGCCAGCGGCATCACCGGCGTGTCGGTCAACGCCAACAACGGCAACGACTTCTTCCGAATGGGCCGCGCGGACGGCACGCTCATGCCCAATGTCACCGCCACCATTCACGGCGGCGCAGGTGACGATACGCTGATCGGCGGCAACAAGGCCGACCAGATCTTCGGCGATGACAACAACGACAAGATGGACGGCCGCGCTGCCGGCGACCAGATCGACGGCGGCAATGGTTTCGACACCGTTGACTACGGTGCTCGCACCGTGAACGTCACCGTTACCCTCAACGATGCAACCGCCAACGACGGAAGCAACAGCGGCAACAACAGCAGCCCCGCTCAATACAACGACAACGGAGCGGATAAAGTCTTGAATACCGAAGGCGTCATCGGCGGCACCGGAGCAGACAAGCTCGTCGGAAGCTCGGCCGCCAACTGGCTCGACGGCGGCGGCGGAATCGACTCGGTCTACGGCGGCGACGGCATTGATACCATCACCGGCGGCGTTGCGGCAGACCTCGCGTATGGCGAAGGCGGCGACGATTACTTCTTCGTCACCGACGCCACCGGCGACAAGTTCCTCGGCGGAACCGGCACCACCTTTGCCAACTACGACGTCAATCTCGATACGCCAGCGCCTGCGCTGCCCAGCTCACCTTCCGGTTCGGCAGGGCTCGCCAGTGCCGCGGCACTGATCGGGCCGCTGGTCGTACCCAACGCCGCAGCCCAGTCCGGCCGGGATTTCGAACTCGATACCACCTTCGGCACCGGCACCGGAATCGTCAATACCGACATTAATGGCGTGCAAATCAACGACGTCACCATTGAATCCGTCGGCGATGACGAGAAAATTCTGGTCGTCGGATCGGCCAGTTTCTTTAATTCTGAATTTGAAACCACGGAAACACGGGCCGTATTGATTCGCTATAACTCCGACGGCTCGCTTGATTCCACATTTGGCGACGATGGAATCGTTTCGACTGATTTCTCCGGCGGCGAAGGATTTGACAGCACCGCCGCCAGCGTCGTAATCGACAGCAACGGCCGGATCGTCATCGGCGGTACGGAAGCTTTTGAGGAAGACGTCGATTCCATCTTTGCAATGGCGCGATACGACTCCAGCGGCAATCTCGATTCAACCTTCGGAAACAACGGCATTTCAACATTCGGTCTGGATGAATCCTTCTCTTCCAAGGAAGCAACTCAAGTCGCACTCCAGGATCATTTCGACGGAACCGACACCACCGAAGACTATATCCTGCTCGGCACGATCGGGCCGGAAATATTCTCCGACGCCGTGCCGGCATTCTCGGCGGATTCGGACACTTTCGACTGGGCGATGATTCGCGTTGACCAGTCCGGCAATCAGGATTTCGACTTTGGCGATGATGGACTGACGCGCCTGGATTATTTCGGCAACGATGATTTTGCCACCGGCCTGGCGATCGATCCCCAAAACAACAACACGATCTGGGTCTCGGGTACCACGAATAATGGTTCCACAAACAACATTCTGGTGGCCGCTTTTGACGAGGACGGCGTGGTTCTGCCCGGCGTGGTGAACAAGGTTCATATCTCTGCGAGCGACCAGGCAAATGACTCCTTCCTGCTCAACGGCCAGCTTTATGTTGTCGGCAAGTCCGACACTTACGGGAGCGGCGCCGTTTTTGATTTCAATGCCGATCCCGAGTCGGGATTCGATTTGGCGCAGCTGGTCAACAGTCGATTCATATTTGACAGCGGCGCCGTCAATCTGCAGAAAATTACTTATGATGGCGAAGGCCATCTGGTTCTCAGCGGAACCAATGGCAGTGCAGCTTATCTTTATCGGATCGACGGCAACCTCAACGATTTCGGCACTCCGATTTCAATCGATGATTTCGACCAGCCGGTTGATTCTGATTCGATCTTCACCGCCGTTGTTCAAAGCGACGGCAAGATCGTCCTCGGCGGCTCGGTTGGCGACCCGCAGGTCGCGCTGGCTCGCGTGCAGGAATCCGCGGCGTTTGTCGATGTTCCGATCACCGATGTCCAATCCTTCAACTTCACCTACACCGACGGAACCGGCACGCATCCGCTGCCGACTTATCTCACCGAGCGAGTCACCGACCTCAAACCGGATGGCACGTTCGAACTTTCCGGCACGAATCAGGCGGACATCATTACCGTCAAGGTTCAGGACGGCAACGTTGTGGTCGTTATCAACGGCGAAATCTTCCAGCAGCCGCAATCCCTCGTGACCAAGGTCGTCATCCACGGTTTGGATGGCAATGACCTCATCACGGTCGATCCCGCCGTGACAATTCCGGTCAATCTGGATGGCGGCAAGGGCAATGACTCGCTCATCGGCGGAAATGGTCCTGGCGAGTTCCACGGCGGCGACGGCGATGACTCCATCATCGGCGGAAATTCCGACGACGTGATGTACGGCGACGCCGGCAAGGACACCATCAAGGGTGGCAAGGGCAACGACATTGTCGAAGGCGGCGCCGGAAACGACTCCATCCAGGGCAATGACGGCCGCGATATCCTCGTCGGCGGCCTTGATAACGATCGCCTCGACGGCGGCGCGGGAGATGACATCCTCGACGGCGGTTCAACCAATTACGACAACAACCCCGCAGCCCTGGCTGCTCTGCTGCGGGAATGGACCCGCACCGATGCGGATTACAACACGCGCGTCACTCACATTTCCAATGGCACCGGCTTGAATACGCCATTCAAACTTGATGTGAATACCGTGCATAGCGGATCGGGCAACCCCGACACCCTGACCGGTGGCGCGGATAAGGACTTCTTCTTCATGTCAGCTAAAGGCGACGTGGCGACCGACCGAGTCTCCACCGAGAAGCTCGTCACCGTGCATGCGTAAATGCGTTGGAGCAGGCAACCTGACGCATTTCGCCTGGGCACAGTGATCTTTTTCGATTCTCGCGCATAATGCAGCCCTTGGCGCACCCGCGCCAAGGGCTATGACGCGAATCCAGCGCCGAATCTTCAAGACCGGTATCCTCGTCGGGGCGCTGGCAACGATCACGATCATTGCCGTCAACCTTGCAGGCGGCCTCGATTGGTTCGAGAATCCGCTTTACGACTTGCGCGCCCGCCGATTCCAAGCGCACTCAAGCAAGCCCTCCGATCAGCTTGTTCATATCGATATTGAAGATCGTGCCCTGGATGCCATTGGCAGTTGGCCCTGGCCTCGCGCGCGGGTGGCCGCCATCCTTGACGAGCTGCGCCTTGCAGGCATCAAGGCGGTGGCGATGGACATCCTCTTCTCCGAACCGCAGGTCCCCAATCCCATCCTGGCTAAACAGGACGATGGCACTGAAAAAGTGACCTCCATCGTTGATAACGACGCCCAACTCGCCGCCGCCGTCAAAAATCTCGGCTGCGTGATTCTGCCCGGCTCATGGTCGTTTGATCCGCCCAATCCTTCGCTTCTTTACCGCTCAATGGTCGAAGAGCTTCGCAAGAATCCGGAAATTGACGAAAAGGCGCTGATCGCAACGCTGGCGGCTGCCCATCCCGAGTTGCCCGATGCGAAAACGATCATCGCCGCGGGATTCATCGAAGCCCGCAAAGAGGCGATTTTCCGTCGCATTACCGATGAGATGCGTTCAGCTCCCTGTTCGCAGGATGAGTTGAGATCGCGATTGTTAAAAAACAAGCAGGCGGAAGTCTCATCGCCGGTCTCGCGGGCATTTGACGATCAATTTTCTCGATGGGATTCCATTGCGACCCTTGAGCGCTATGGCGCGGACATCGGCCCGGCCACCCCGCCGCTGGCGCGCGTGCCATCCTCCATCACGCCCATTGCGCTGCTGGCGCATTCCGCGGCCGGCACCGGCTTTGTCGATTACAAGACCGATCTCGACGGCGTGCTCCGTTCCGTGCCCCTGCTGATCGAACATGAAGGGCGCATCCTTCCGCAAGTCGCGCTCAGTCTGGCGATGATGACACTTGGCGTGCAAACGCGCGACTTGATCGTCGATGAACATACCTTGACGATCCCTTGTCCCGACGGTCGCCGAATCGTGATCCCCATCCATTCCGAATATTCGAAAACGCAGGGACGCACGGTCGCGGCGGTCTTTGATATTCCCTGGTTCGGCAGTTCGCGATGGGAAACCATGTATGACTGGCCCGCCCACACCGAATACAAGCAGCACATTTCGATCACGGCGCTGTACGAGCCGAGCGAAACCATCGGCAAGATCCGCAAGAACAACGCCAATGCCGCCGATGTGCTTCCCGCGCTCTGCGAAACGCTGGGTATTCAGCGTCCAACCACCCGCCCGACAACCTCCGACGACGATGAGGCCAACCTCTACGGCAACCTGATCGATCGAGTCCTCACAGAAGGCGTCGACTTCGAGAAGGCTTATCTCGCAATGTCCCCGGCAGAGCTTGCTGCTGACAAGAACGGCAAGGATTTTCTGTCCGGCTTCCGGGTTCTAAGAATCGTGCGTGAGGAAAATCGTAACCTCGCGACGCAGTTGCAAGATCTGAGGGCAAATCTGAAAAAGCAACTCGCGGGCAAATCGGCTCTCATCGGATGGATTGCCACCGGATTTGTCGATGCAACCTCGACAAGTCTCCATGCAAGATGTCCCGGCGTCATTGCGCACGGCGTTATTTTCACCTCCATCATGGATAACCATTTCTGGCAACGCTCGCCATTCTGGGTGACGGGCTCAATTACACTCATCCTGGGAATACTCAGCGCAGTGGTAGCGGCCCTGGTTTCGCCGATGCTGGGATTGTTTTTTACCGCGCTGCTTGCGGCCGGTTATGTTTATCTCAACGGCTCGGTGTTATTTGACCAGCATCAAATGATCGTCGGCCTAGCCGGTCCTTTGACGGTCCTTGGCGCGGTCTGGATGCTCTGCACCGCCAATCGAATCATCATCGAGACCAACGAACGCGCGCACATCACGCGTCGATTTCGTTCATACGTCGATCCCACCCTCGTATCGCACGTCATCGAACACCCCGACCAAGTCCGGTTGGAAGGCGAAACACGCGAACTCACCGTCGTATTCACCGATCTTGAAGGTTTCACCGCCATCTCCGAACGGCTGGGCGAACAGGTGGTTCCGCTGCTCAATGAATACATGGGCTTGATGGTGCCGCTCATTCGTGCGCGCAACGGCTATGTCAATAAGATGCTCGGCGACGGAATCATGTTCTTCTTTGGCGCACCAATGCCAGGTTCGGATCACGCTGAAGCAGCGGTCGAAACGGTTCTGGAGATGCAGAAAGCGATGGTTAAGTTCAATGAGGAACTCGTTCACCGCAAGTTGCCCCGGCTTGGCATGCGCGCAGGTATTACCAGCGGGCTGATGGTGGTCGGTGACGCTGGATCACCGGACGCAAGCGACTACACCGTGATTGGCGACACGGTCAATCTTGCCGCGCGATTGGAATCGGCCAATAAAATAACGGGTACGCATGTTCTCATTAACGGTCGAGCCGCTGAACTGGTGGGAGATCGGTTCATGCTGCGACCGATCGGCAAATTTCAGGTGCAGGGAAAAGCGGAGGGTGTGATGACCTACGAGCCGCTTGCTCCGGCATCGGGTGCAGCGGACCGACAAAAGGACCTGGCAAAATTAACGGCAAACATGGTCGAAGCGTTTATTGCGGCAAAGTTTGACCAAACCCTCGCCGCCGCCGACGCGATGGACGCGGAATTCGGTCCCAGCGGGCTTACACGCCTCTATCGGGCAGAAGCCAAGGCCTGCCTGCAAAATCCGCCCGATGCTTCATTTGATGGCCGAATCACGTTCTCCGAGAAAT
Source organism: Tepidisphaeraceae bacterium (assembly GCA_035545895.1). Classification (GTDB taxonomy): domain Bacteria; phylum Planctomycetota; class Phycisphaerae; order Tepidisphaerales; family Tepidisphaeraceae; genus DASZXJ01. The sequence continues at coordinate 29,748 of DASZXJ010000102.1, forward strand.
GAGCGCACTGTTTTCACGTTGTAATCGACGCATTCCCTGTTATTGTTTGTATGAACCAACGTCGCTTCGTTTGAGTTATGCATACAGATCCGCTTGCGAACATTCCCTTGTTCGCCTCACTGGACCCGGCCGATCGCGCTGAGCTGTCAGCAGCCTTGCAAACCAAGGAACTGAAGGCCCATCAGCCGCTGTTCTGGATTGGCGACGATGGAGATGAGTTCTACATCGTCCGCAAGGGGCGAATCGTTCTAACGATCCCCGATGACGATGGCCGCGAAACCACGCTGGCCATCCTCGAGCCGGGCGCGTTTTTCGGCGAGCTGTCGCTGCTCGACGGCGGGCCTCGCACCGCCACCGCGCGGGCGATGACCGATGTCGAATTGCTCTCGCTGTCTCGATTCGAATTCATCGCCTTTCTCGAACGTCATCCCAAAACCAATTCCCACATCATCGGCGTGGTGGTCACGCGGCAACGCGAAATGCTTGAAAAGTTGCGGGGAATCAAGAACGTCAACCAGGTCGTGCTCGGCGAAGTGACCGCGTGGTCGAGGATTTCAGACAAAATATCCAATGTTCTGTCCAGCGAAGCTTTTCTGTTGACGCATCTCACTGCCGTCATTTTCTGGATCGGAACGAACCTATATTTGGGACAGGAACGAGGGTTCGATCCTTTTCCATTCATGGCGCTGTGCATGATGGCGTCGCTTGAGGCGCTGTTTCTTTCGATATTCGTCCTCATCAGCCAAAATCGCCAGGCCCGAAAGGATCGCATTCGCGCTGATCTGGATTATCAGGTCAACATAAAGTCGCACACCGAAGTGATGGAACTCCACCAGAAGCTGGATCGCCTGGAAATGCTCGTGTCCAAACAGTCCAAGCCCATTGAAGAGCCGGTCATGCTCGCCGACGAAACTGCCTCCCACTAATTGACGGCCCCTCGTCCCGATTCCGCGAAATTTGTCGCGTGAAAACGGTTGCGTTAGGATGATGCGCTGGCGAGGAAACGTCTTTGAACCAACTCTGGAGATGCTCATGAAAAAAGCGGCTATAGGGCTGTTGGCGTCGGTGCTGCTGGCGATCGGAGGTTGCGGCAAACAGGAAAGCGCTTCATCGTCCGCGGGCCCGTCAAGCCAGCCCAGAGACGCCAAGCTGACGATCGCGGTCATTCCCAAGGGGACCACGCACGCTTTTTGGCGATCAGTCGAAGCCGGCGCCAATGCCGCCGGCACCGAACTGGGCGTCAAAGTGATTTTCAAAGGTCCGTTGCGTGAAGACGATGCAGCCGGGCAAATCGGGCTCGTCGAACAATTCACCGCCGACAATGTATCCGGCATCGTCCTGGCGCCGTTAAACGACAGTGCACTGCTCCGCCCCGTTCAGGCTGCAACTGAAAAGAAAATCCCCGTGGTCATCATCGACTCCGGCCTGAAGGGTGAAGCCGGCAAGGACTATGTCAGCTTCGTCAGCACGAATAACAAGCTCGGCGGCGCGATGGCGGGCGATGAAATGACCCGCCTCCTCGGCGGCAAGGGAAAACTCGTCCTTCTGCGATACGCCTCATTCTCAGCCAGCACCAACGAGCGCGAAGCCGGGTTCCTCGAATCCATTCACAAGAGCCCGGACTTTTCCATGCTCGTCGATAACCGCTACGGCGGCGCAACCGAAGGCGAATCGCAACAGGCCGCGGAAAATCTCCTCGACCAGCTCAAGCAGGCGGACGGCGTCTTCTGCCCCAACGAATCCAGCACGCTGGGAATGCTGAAAGTTCTTCAGCAAAACAGCCTCACCAGCAAAGCAAAGTTTATCGGCTTTGATGCGACTCCCCGCGAGGTGGAAGCACTCAAGAAAGGTGATATCGCGGCACTGGTGTCTCAAAATCCGTTCAAGATGGGCTATGAAGGCGTCAAAACCTGCGTGGAATCCATTCAGGGCAAAACGGTTGAAAAAATAATCGACAGCAGCGCGAAATTGATCACGCGCGAAAATCTGGATAATCCCGATGTGCAAAAACTGCTCTCTGCAGGTTGAAACTTAACATGCCGCAAACTCTGGACCCTGATCCCGCTTCAGCAATTCAACCCGCATTGGATGCAATCCCTTCCCAGCGAGGATGGAAACAGATTTCGCGAAAGGTGCTGGACAAGCTGGGACCGCTCTTTGGCCTGGTGTTTGTGGTGGCTCTTTTTGCCGCGCTAAGCCCCAATACATTTCTGACAACGGACAATTTCCAGAACATGCTGCGTCAAACGGCGGTCGTTGGAACCGCTGCGCTGGGCGCAACGGTTATCATTCTGTCCGGCGGCATCGACCTGTCCGTCGGATCGAACATCGCCCTGTGCACGGTGGTGATTGCCGAAACACTTCTGTTCGGCGCTTCACCCATCGTCGCCGCATTGTGTGGAATCCTTTCGAGCATGGCATGCGGGCTGATCGTTGGCCTGCTGGTGACGTGGCTGGACCTGGCGCCGTTCATCGTGACGCTCGGCATGTGGGGCGCGGTTCGCGGCGCAGCAAAATGGTTTGCAAGCGAAACCACCGTCGATGCCGGCAATACGTGGCTCAACAACATCATGCAGACGATCCGAAGCGGCAACAGTTGGATGATCTTTCCCATCGGCGTGTGGCTGATGTTCGCGCTGACGCTGTTCGTCGGCGGAGTGCTGAAATACACCCGATTCGGCCGGCATGTCGTGGCCATCGGGTCCAATGAACAAACCGCCCGGCTTTGCGGCGTACGCGTCCGGTGGACCAAGATTCTGATCTATCTCTTTGCCACGCTATTCGCTGGAATTGCAGGCCTGCTTCAATTCTCCTATCTCAACGTCGGCGACCCCACCACCGCCAACGGATATGAACTCAACATCATCGCGGCCGTCGTCATCGGCGGCACGAGTCTCAACGGCGGGCAAGGCGGCGTTGCCGGTACACTCATCGGCGCGCTCATCATGACGGCTGTTTCCAACGGCTGCACCAAGGTGGGCATGCCCAACTCGATTCAGGAAATCGTGACCGGCGGGATTATCATCCTGGCGGTGGTTTTGGATCGTTTGCGACATCGCCAGGCCGTCTGACCCGGCAATTTGTCCCAGGCAACCTTGCCGATTAACATCGCAGTCCAATGCGACACCAACCGATCGACCCGGCCCTGTTCATCGAAAATCGCCAGCGACTCAACACTCTGCTTGCGCCAAATTCCCTGGCCGTTCTCAATGCCAACGATATCCTGCCGACCAATGCCGACGGCGTGCTGCCACTTCAGGCCAATGCCGATCTGTTCTATCTCAGCGGCATCGAACAGGAGGAATCCATCCTTCTCATCGCGCCCGATGCCTACGACGAAAAGCCGCGCGAAGTCCTGTTCCTTCGAGAGACCAGCGAACACATCGCAACCTGGGAAGGTCACAAGCTGACCAAGGAAAACGCGACGAAGGTCTCCGGAATCAAAAATGTCAAATGGCTGGCTGAATTCCCATCCATCTTTCACCGCTTGATGTGCGAAAGCCAGCACGTTTATCTGAACAGCAACGAGCACAATCGCGCTCGCATCGAAGTGCAGACGCGCGATGCCCGTTTTATCGCGGACTGTAAAGCAAAATATCCGCTTCACGATTATCAAAGGCTCGCCCAGCTCATGCATCGGCTGCGAGTCGTCAAAAGCAACTTCGAACTTGATTTGCTTCGCAAGGCGATGGATATCACCCAAAAGGGCTTCGAGCGCGCTGCCCGATTCGTTAAGCCGGGCGTCAAGGAATATGAAATCGAGGCTGAATTTGCCCACGAATTTACCCGGCACGCGGCCCGATTTGCATACGGACCAATCATCGCCTCGGGCAAAAATAACAACATCCTGCACTACAGCGACAACGATCAGGTCTGTCAGAAAGGCGATCTGCTGCTGATGGATGTGGCCGCATCCTACGCCAATTACAACGCGGACCTGACTCGCACGATCCCGGTCAGTGGCCGATTCAGCAAGAGGCAAAAGCAGGTCTATAACGCGGTCCTGCGTGTTCTGCGCGCCTCGATCAAAGGCGCTACCATCGGCAAGACTCATCGCCAATGGACTCGTGAAAGTCAGGCCATGATGAACGAGGAACTCTTATCGCTGGGCCTGCTCAAATCCAAGGATGTCAAAAAACAAGCCCCTGAAGAACCCGCCTGCCGTAAATATTTCATGCACGGCCTGGGTCATCCGCTCGGTTTGGATGTGCACGATGTGGGTTTAATGAGCCAGCCATTCGCAGCCGGCTGGGTCCTCACGGTTGAGCCGGGCATTTACATCCCCGAAGAAGGCTTCGGCATCCGGCTGGAGAATGATGTCGTCGTCACCGAAAAAGGAGCCATCGATCTGATGGCTGACGTTCCTCTGGAAGCCAATGAAATCGAAGACCTCATGAATCGCTGATTGCTTCAATCAATCGCTTCGATGCCGAGGTCTTTGACCTTCTTGTTCAGCGTATTGCGGTTGATGCCCAGGAAGTCTGCCGCCTTGGTTTTCACGCCGCCACAGCGGGCCAACGCTCGATCAATCAGAGCATGTTCGATCTGGTCGATGACGAGCTGATAGATTTCACCTTCGCGCATTTCGTAATCGCTGATCGATTGATCCGCCAGCCGTCGCGTGAGTGTTTCAATGGACTCACTGGCCTGGCTGCTGCGGCGCTGCTGGGCGAACATTCGCACGCTCAGCGGCAGCAAATCCTCGGTGAAATCTTCATCACGGCTGAGAACCACTGCACGCTCAATCGCGTTTTCCAGTTCGCGCACATTGCCCGGCCAGGGATATCGCAGGAGAACATTCAGCATGTCCCGGCTGATGCGACGCAATTTTCGATCGTTCACCGAATTATATTTGTCCAGGAAAAAGTCGATGAGTCTAGGAATGTCCTCCCGCCGATTGCGCAGCGGCGGCAGATAGACCGGCACGACGTTCAATCGATAAAACAGGTCTTCGCGGAAGTTTCCCTTGGCCACCTCTTCCTGCAGATCGACGTTGGTGGCGGCGATCACGCGCACATCGACTTTAACGACGGCGGTATCACCCACGCGCTCAAATTCGCGCTCCTGAAGTACGCGAAGCAGCTTGACCTGGAGCTGAGGCTCCATCGTGCCGATTTCGTCGAGGAAGATTGTGCCGCCGTCGGCTGCTTCGAAACGACCGACCTTGTCCTTGATCGCGCCGGTAAAACTGCCTTTAACGTGGCCAAACAGTTCAGATTCGAGCAGCGTCCCCGTCAAGGCGCCGCAATTGACGCGAATAAACGGCTTCTCCTTGCGCGGGGAGTTGTAATGAATCGCCTTGGCGATCATTTCCTTGCCCGTGCCCGTTTCGCCAAGCAGGAGCACCGTCGCCCGGCTGTTGGCGACCTGTCCGACGGTGGCGAAAACCTCGTGCATCGCCGGCGCATCGCCGATGATGTTCTCGAATCGATACCGGTCGCGGACCTGGGCACGGAGTTGAGCATTCTCTTCGAGCAACTCTTCCTTTTGCCGCATGACCATTCGATTGATCTGAATCGCCTGTGCCATGAAAGCGGCGATGATTTCAAGGAACGTCTGGTCGCTGCGAAGGCGAGCATCGCTGACAAAAGGCCGATCGACCGCCAGCGCGCCAGCGGTTCGCCCCTCGATTCGAATGGGCACGCAAAGAAAACTGATCTGTTGGCCGGACGACTCTGCAGTCAGTCGGCCCGTGCGATTGAGGAAATCCGGCTCGTTGCGAATATCAGGAACGATCCGCGCCCGGCCCGTCGCCACGACGTTGCCTGTGATGCCTTCGCCCAATGCGAACCGGTTTCTTTCAATATCGTTGGGTGCAAGGCCAACTGCCGCTTCCGTACGCAATCGGCCAGTGGATTCGTCGAGCAGTACCATTGTGCCGCGATGCATATCTAGCTTCTCTGAAATGATTTGCATGATCTGGCCACACGCGGCTCCCAATTCGAGAGTGGATGAAAGAATAAGCCCAATCCTAGTCAGAATGGCCATTTCCTGGTCAGCAACTTCATCCGGTGCATGGGGAATAGGCGTTTGACTTTGCATGCTGACCATAATGTAAGCAGTAGGACAGATAGAATCAACCAATATAATTTGGATGCTGATAATCTTACCGCCATGCTCATTGACATAAAAGATGCGATGAATAGCGCTGGATGGGGTCTTGGAGTTTACTTCAGAAGCTCCATATTTCCACCGATAGGGAGTATGGCGTTTATAGCGGTTCTGCGGCCCTCTGTTCGAGGCGATGCCGTGAAATGGTTGTTTCCTAGCCGATCCTTGCAACTCCAGCTATTGCTCCTTGGTGTGGTGAGCTGCGTCCTCGGTGCGCTAATGGCGTGGCTGATGCTCTGCCTCTCTCCCACCGGAGAACCAACCCTCAGCCCCGGAGATGTTTCCTCCGCCATGGGCCTCGCCGGGCTCACCGCTGTCAGCTTTTTCGTGCTCAATGCCACACACCTGCTCAAACCACTTTCGATCAATAAGACGGAACAGGAATTGTCACGACAGGCCCTTTCCGAGCGAACGCAAACGGTTGACCGCCTGCTTGATTTTTCCCAGGAGATTCAAGGGGCCGGCAAGGCCGAGCAGATCTTTGAATCGCTTGCTTATTTTCTCCGCACGGAATTGAAATTGTCTGGGATCGTCATTGCGTCGCTTGAGCCGGAGTCGGCCGTTCAATTGAAAGTCGCCTGGCCGCTGGAATTGGACAAGGGCGACACTACGCTCACCGAAATGGACTCGGCGATGTGTCCCTGCTTGCGGCAAAACCTGCCTCGCTGCTTCAAGCCCGACGCCTCGCCGCTGCGATGCACCATCGATCGGGCGCTCTCCCTGCCCGCCGATCATCCTGCTTACTGCATCCCGTTCACAATCGGCCGCAAGATGCAATGCATCGTTCACATGCTCCTGCCGCCAAAATCCGAATGGACCGAACATTTGCGACAGCTCGCAGCCACTTACGTCAACACCGCCTGCTCATCGCTGACTTCATTGAATCTCCTCGCCGAAGCCGAACAGCGAAGCATGACCGATCCATTGACTCAGCTTTACAACCGCCGGTCGCTGGATCAGCTCCTTCAGCGCGAAGTATCGCTGGCCGAACGATATGGGCATCCGCTGTCGCTGGTTATGATTGACATGGATAAGTTCAAACAGGTCAACGATACCCACGGGCACGCAGCCGGCGATCACATGCTCCGTTCGTTCGCTGATTGCGTGCGAATAACGCTGCGGCGAACTGATCTGGCTTTCCGATATGGTGGCGACGAGTTCGTCATCGCCCTGCCGCAAACTCCGCTCAGCCAGGCCCAACAGGTGGTCCAAAAGCTGCGGCAGGCGTTTTTAGCGGTTGACTTCTCCCACGCGATCACGCACCTGGAACATCAACCAACCTTGAGTATCGGCGTGGCGGAACGTTCCAAAAATGGAAATGTGCTGACGCTGGGAGCCCTGCTGGCGGCGGCTGACGAAGCGCTTTACGAAGCGAAAAACACCTCGCGCAACTGCGTGCGAATTTACGAACCGCAGCGCGCCGCCTGAGGGCGCGTGTCCATCCTCTACACCAATCCCGCGATCAAGTTGGTGCTGAAGACGTTCTTGGTCACTTTCTTCTTCACGGAACTTGGCCCCAGGTCATTGTCGGCGATGGTTCCGCTTGCCGACGACAGGCTCGGGCTGATTCGATACGTGCTGCTCGGCACAAGCGTCAATTTGAGCGTTTCGGTCGATTCCACCTTCGTATCGTTCTTGGGGATGACTGCGAACTGCACGGTGGAATGCCCGTTGGCGATCACGATGGTTCCATTCAGCTTGTTGTAATCCGTGCCATTGGTGGCCGTGCCTGAAACGGCATATCGTACGAGCAAATCGCCAACCAGGTTGTCCTTGCGTGCAATCTGGAAGATCAGGTTGTCGCCGCTGTTCTCCGAACCGGTGCCGTCGATGGCGCGAATCGTGAGTCGGGGGAGGAACAGCGTTCGCACCTTGATGATCGCGGATGCAGCCGACCGGAGAACGCCATCGCGGGCACGAACGCGGTAGTAATAAACCACGCCGCCCGCCAGTTTCGTATCGACATACGCCTGGGTGTTGGCTGCAACGGTATTGATGATCGCATACGGCCCGTCGAGAGCGGTCGCGCGTTCGATGGTAAAGCCGGTTTCCGTGGACGAATTGTCTCGCCAGGTAATTCGGATCGAACTGGTGCTCAGGGCGGCGCCTCGAATGACCGAAGGCGCGGTTGGCGGAACCTCGCCGGCCCGGAATGTCGTATCCGACACCACCGGAGAATATGCGGAAAAATCCGCGCCGTCGGTCGCGCGAACCCGATAGAAATATTTCGTATGCTGAAGCAATCCCGTATCGACAAAGCTATGAGCGTTGACGCCCAGCGTCGCAATCACGCTGAAGTCGGATGCCGCGCCAACGGCTCGTTCAAGCAGGTAATGCGTCTCGATGGTGGCGTTGTCGCGCCACGTCAGGGTGATTGAACTGTTCGAAGTTGCAAGCGCCTCAAATGCCGTCGGCGCCGGGAGAGCGGCGCCCAGGTTCGACGCCACGACGTTGCTGTAGGCCGAGAAGGTGGAACCATTGACCGCGCGAACGCGATACAAATAGACCAGGCCGGTCACGCCGGTGGTGTCGGTGAAGGACGTCTCATCCGCCCCGGTGGTGCCGATCGGGGCGAAGATGCCGTCGGTGAAGTTGGCTCGCTCGATCGAATAGCCGTCTTCGTTGTCGGAATTGTCCGCCCATGTCAGGCGATATGACGATTCGGACAGAACCGCGAGCCTGAGGTTCGTCGGCGCGCCGGCCGCGTTGGCATCGGGCGTGGTGACGGTATCCACCGCAAATGCGGATTCGCGGTATTCGTTGACCGCCTGAACGCGGTAAGTGTACGCCGTGTTGGGAACCGCGCTGTTGTCGGTGTAGCTGGTGACGTTTGCTCCGAGCGTCGCCAGCTCCTGGAAATCGCCGTCGAAGGTCAGGGCACGGGAGACGATGAAGTTGATCTCATTGTCGGAATTGTCCCGCCAGGTCAAATCGACGCGCGTGCTGGAGACGGCGGTGGCATTCAGTTGCGACGGGGCTGCCAGCGAGGCGGATGGGGTCGTCAAGTTCGCCGAATCGGCCCCGAAGTTGGCAAAGCCCGTCGTGTTCCGCGGAACCACGTCGTATACGTAGGTAACCAGCGGCGCCGGCGTATTGTCCGTGTACGAGTGTACGCCCGCGCCAACGGTCGCAATGTCGGAAAAGGCACCGAGGAATCCCTGTGCATTGACAGATGCCCGCCGAATGACAAAGCCCGTCTCATTGTCCGAATTATCGTCCCAGGACAGGAAAATCTGTTTGTAGGAAATCGCCCGGCCTCGCACGTTCGAGGCGACAAAAGGCACGCCTTGCGTGTGATTGAAAATAATTCTCGACAAAAAGCCGTCCGTATTTCCGGTCGCGCCGAGATTTGTCTGGCGGATGGGCAGAAATAAATCCGCGGTAAGGCGCGTTTGCCCGACATTCGCCTCATGGGCCGTAAGAAAATCACTCGATTGCGTGGAACCGACGACTAAAAGCGCGCCAACCTGGTCGGTGGCGATGTCCGTGATCGCATCCGCGCCGCCTCCACCCAGGAATCCGGAATACCCGATTGCTTTCGGCGAAACCACGCTGTTTTGCGGCAACAACTGAACGATAAAACCTTCGTTATTCGCGTTCGGCCCGGATTGAATTCTGATGAGCACCTGGGTCGAATCCACGAACGGAAAATCCGCCGAATTGGTCACGCCGGCAACATTGAGGTTCCCGAAAATGTCGTAAACGAGCCCGTTGGCCGCATCAGTGGTTCCGGTGCCGGTGCCGCCCAGGTAGGTGCCAAACGTCTGGGTCAATGCCGCATCCACTTCGACGACATAGGCGTCCTGCGTCCCCTGCAGGACGTTGCCAAATAGTCCAACCGGATGCAGGATGGGAAACGATCCGACCAAATTATTCGAATCAAAGGTGGATTGAGTTGACCCGGCAATCGCGATCCTGCCGCTCACGGGGTCAATTGAAATCGCATTGCCCACATCGTTTCCGCTGCCGCCGATATAGGTTGACTCGATGGCAAAACCGTCGGTATCGAAAGCGGCGATAAACGCGTCGGTGTTGTTTCCGCCTGTTTGGTTAAGAGTCTGGTTTGCTCCCGGATTGGTGACTGGCTGCGGATTCAGCGGGCTGAAAAGCGACGCATGAAAATCGGTCGATGACGTCGTGCCCGTGGCATATATCGTTCCGTCGGTTGCTATGTCAATTGAATTGATCTGATCTTGTCCGCTGCCAGTCACATAACGCGCCCAGATGCGCTGGCCGGCGCCAAGATTGGCCAGGTCGAACTCGGCGAGAAATCCTTCGGTGGCGGTGTCGAAGGTTCCTCCTTCCACGCGATTGCTGGCGATGTTCGCCGTCGAACTGGTCACGCCCGCAAAATAAACTCGATCTCTAAAAACGTTGTTAACCAGCTCATGTCTGACAGCGACCGTCGTCGCGGAATCATTCGCCGTGCCGCCAAAATAAGTTGAATAAACCAACACACCATTTGAATTCAGTTTTGCCAGATACGCGTCCGTGGCGCCATTCGTGCCGTTCGTACCATACTGCGTGTCGAAGGTTGGCACCGGCGTGGTCGGCATGGCCAGTGCTGTTGATGTGGTATTACCCACAATATACACATTGCCGGAACTGTCGGTGGCAATGTCGTTTCCATTGTCCACGCCGACGCCGCCATAGAACGTCAGCCAAAGCGGAACCCCACCCGGGCCGAATTTCAATACAAAAGTATCCACATCGTTGTTGGTCGCCGTCTGCAGGCGCGTCGGGACTAGAATCGGATTGCCGCTCGCCGGACCGGGCGACGCGAAGAAGTTGGACGTCGCCAGCGTCGTTGCGTTGAGTGAATAGGCCGTGTTGCCAATAACCAGACTGTCGTTGGATTGATCCGATGTCACCGCGTTGGCGATATCCGTCTGGGTACTCCCAATGTACGTCGAAAAATCGAGCTGCGGATCGAGAATCAATTCCCTGCTTGCGTCGTATGGACCGTTCAACTGAAAAGTGTACGTGTGATTGTCGATCAGCTTGAATGACGACTTGATCTCAACCTGTTTCCCGTTGATAACCTGATACACAAAAGGCGCGTCGTCAATGATTTCCCCGAATGAAGTATGGACGTGCAACTGGCCTTTGCCGTCGATCGTAAGCCCTTCAATCCCGCTGTAATTGACCTGAACCTTGTTCGGATCGGCGCCGGGCGCGACGTGGAATTCGTACTTCAGATTGTTCTGTTTTCCCCAAGTGTACAGATCAATTCCATCATACAAGCCCTTATAGAAAATCTTTTCGTAAGCAGCCACACCGGTCCGGAAATTATGACTATCGCCGACGAAATAGTTGACCTTGGTGCTGGATTTATCCAATCCCTGAGGCGTGACGACATTGGCGCCGTTGAAATTGACCCAAAAGGATTCCCCGCCCGATTTGCCGCCCGTGCTTGGATCGACCAGGTCAAAGACCGGTCCATAATCGGTCATCAGAATGCTGCCCGAGCTGTTACGCAGCATGTAGCGGATTTGCTTGTTGTCCCATTGTCCCTGATTCTGAACAAACAGGGCAGGCAGGTTATTGATTGCCTGGGCCTGGGCTGATGAGGAGGCGGTCGCGCTAAGCATGGTGCGGCTTTCGAGCACCTCCGCCGCTCCTCGCCATGCCGCCAACCTGAGGGACCGGCTCCGGTCGCCCTTACTACGCTTTGCTGCTGAAACCATGGTGTCTACTCCAGCGCCGTCAACAACTTCTGGGGGTAACTTCCTGACAGACCACAGATTATCCAAAGGTCATGCTCCAACGCAACAAAATCGGGCCTTACGACCAGCCGCGGGGAACTCCACTTTTCAGATTGCCCGTTTTGAAACGAAAACGCCATCAAACGCTCCGCCATCACCTATATTGACGCCTTGGCCCCCTATGGATTTACGACAGAAATCCAGAGCAACCCTCTCTGGCAGGAGGATACCCTTTCTACGATGCCGTCGAACGGCAGTTCAAATTGTTCAGCGATTGCGCGAAGTTTTGGACTTGGATTCGGCAGGCTGGGTCGTTGATGAACGTTTTGCACCGCTTTCAAACACGTAAATCTTCCTGCCCCGCCTTAAAACACCCACATTTTCCAGTTGATCCTGGATCGATCTCACGTCGGGATCGTCTGCCAGCGCGGTCGAAACCATCGTTGCAACACGGCTTTTGGCCTGCACCCATTCCAGACTGACCTGCGGCAATTCCCGGTGATTCTCCTGTTTCCTCAGCACCGAGGCACGTTCTTCCAATTCCTGTGCCCTGGTCTTGGCTTGCTGATAATCTTCCGTGGCAATCAGCCGGTCGATGCAGCGCTGTTTGGCCGCGTCCAGATCCTGTTCCAATTGCTCGACCCGGGTCAACGGTCTGGGCACGACAATGGGCTGTTTTAAGACGGGCGTTGAATCGACCGGCGGCTCCGGCTGAACGACAACCGCTTGCTCGATGATTATCGGAGCTGAAGTCGGCGGCAAAACCCTCGTCGCCGATGCGCTGGCGGTTTCGTCCCGGGACCGCAGCCCCCTTGCCGCCAGCCATACCAGAATCCCCATGACCGCCAGACTTTCCATGCCCCGGGCGATCATCCCCCATCGTATATGGCCCAACCATTCCAGCCGGCGCCTGGCGGTTTGAAAATAGTCGGGTATCTCCAACCAAATCCAAAGCATCAATCCATACGCGCGTATTTCTCCCAAAATTACGGGCACATGTTTGCCGAGCCGGTCATGCTCGATCCGCTCCCACAAGGTTTCAAGAGTTTGAGGACGTTTCCACGACATGCATCTTCATTATCGACCGGACCACCGGGTTTGCGCCAATGCGCCCGTGCCCACTCGGTTCGCGCCCAGGCGAACCCTTTCCTTATGCCATATTGCGGAATGGCCTGATTGGTACTTTTTTCCTTCTTCACACAATTGTTTAATTCAACAATCGAGGAACCCATGGCCACTCAACGTCAATCCGCTCGGCGCAATATTAAAAAAGCCGCTGCCGCCGCCAAACGAAAACGCACGATTTCCAAACTTCCTCGTGCCACACGAACCGCACTTGGGAAAGAAGGAGCCAAGGCAGCGCGCAAAAAACGATCGCGCTCATGAATTTCGTCGCCCTGCCTGTCGATGCGATACCGACCACCAGCCTTTTACACAAATTTTGCTAGTTCGCTTTCTCCCTGGCCACAAACATTTTCAAATTCGCAACGCGCGCTTTCACGCCATAATAATTCGTGTGCGGATCCCCGATGATGAAATAATCAGGATACGACGATTCCTTTGGCCAGCTATGAAATGAATATTCCCTCGTCCCGCGATAGTCATACGGACCGTTGAAGGTCCACGTCTCATCGAACCGGCCATCGTATTCCTGAGCGGTTTGATTGTAATGCCAGATCGGACGCTCCTTGCCATTGGAATCTTTCTGCACGAAATCCCGATGAAACCGGTACGTTTGCAACCCCGCATTTTTGAATGGCCCGCGCACTTCAAGCGTATAACCTCGCTCGTCGCGCTCGATCGCAAATCGATATCGCTGCTGCGGCATCACCCGCGGCTGGATTTCGCCCACGCTGATCACCTCCGTGCGCCCGTCCTCGCGGCTGTAAACGATTCCGCCCGGCGTCTCGATCATGAAATAGCTGTATAATTTCGACGGCGTCGCGAAAAACATGTTCAGCGTGTTTTCGAATGCCGGATAATACCTTTTTTCCTTTGGATCCCACGTGTCAAACGGTGTCGCCGGGTCGTGATATTCGTCGATGCAAACCTTACGTCGATCGTGAATCCATCGATTATTCCGAGGCGAAGGATCGGCATAATCGACAATCGCCAGATCGTAAAAACCTTTGACCTGCGATGTATCGCTCCATTTCGTCGCCGTGCCGGCCGTCGTCCAGGGGGCGTTGGTCGTGTCACCTGGCCCGCTATCTGCAAATTCACGCGTCACCAGTTCATATTCAATTCGATATCGCGCCGGAAGCGCATGCGTCGAGCGAATCAGCAATCCGCCGTGCTGATCGGACTGGAGCAGTCCAACTCCCCCGCCATCAATTTGTTCAGTACGAAATGTTGGCGGATGGTCGGGAATTCCGTCGCCGTTCTCATCGCGCGCCGAGTAAGACAACGTCAGCCATTGATCCTGCCCAAAGGAAACGTCCTTGCGATAAGTCGAAACCGATTTCAATGCCTGCTCAAATTTTGGCCCACCCATGATGTGGAAGTACGCGCCGTTATCATCCATCGGGCCACGAGCTGAGCCTGGATCCTCGTAGGAAACATGCTTCCACCCCGTGGGATCCTCGGGAATTGGCGTGGAAAATGTTTCTTCGTGAACCAATTGCCAATCAGTTCGCTGCGGGTAAGGCCCGCCCTTCCACTCGCCCGGAGCCGCAAGGGTTTGTGCGGATGAAAACTTCACGGCCAACACAGCCAGCACACTGACAATTGCTCCCGCGCAATGCAGTGCCCCGATCAGAGCCGAAGTTTGTTTTCGAGTTGACATGCGAGATGCACTTGTCGCTCGGAATTACTGACTCTTTCCCACTTGCGTGAGCGTCCATTCATGCCCGCGAGCGGCAAGTTCCTTCCCAAATTCGATCAAATGGTCACACCTGATATTGGAATGACATAAACGTTAGCGATTCCCCAGCGATTGACAAAGTCGTGCCGACATTGCTCCAACAAGAATCCTACTGAGAGTCTATCCGTATTACTACGTATGCCTCATTGCGCAGGCGCCAAGATATCATCATGAACCATTCGTATTTACCAAGACAAGTTCGCTTTTCAGGATTAAATTATCTGCATGCCCACGGCGCGCTCATTCTGGCATTTTCGCTTCTCTTCATCCCAAACTCAATCGCTGACGATTGGCATCGCGTTGCTTGCGATCGTCGGCTGCCTTGACTGGATCACCGGCCCGAACCTCGATTTCTCCCTTTTCTATTTGATTCCCGTTTGCGTTGTCACCTGGTATGGGGGTCAGCGGTCCGGCTTCATTGCATCCGCCGTCTGCGCCGGTACATGGCTTTGCGTGGATCGGGAAACCGGAGCCAAGCAGTCCACTCCGCTGCTTGTTTCCTGGAATTTGGTCATGAGGCTCGCGTTCTTTGCCGTTTCAGTGATGCTCATCGAGGGATGGAAGAATGCAGGAAAAAAATTGGCATGGATGGTTGAAGAAAGAACCGCTGCGTTGCGACGCCTCGCCGCACAGTTATCTGCCGCGGAGGATGCTGAACGGCGCCGCCTGGCGTATGACATGCATGATGCCCTCAGCCAGACACTCTCGCTGATCAAGATTCATCTCGACGAAGCTCAAATCCAATGCTCGGATCGAACGCCGGCGCAGATTCATTTGATGGAGTGCGGCACCCTGGTCGAAAGCGTCATCAAGCAAACGCGCACGCTGATGTTCGATCTTTATCCGGCGATGCTCGATGACCTGGGTCTCGTGCCCACGCTCCAATGGTACGCCAGGGAATTCAAGCAGCGCGTTGGCACGGAGATCATAATCTCCGAGCATGGCGAACGAACGACTCTGACGACGATACTTACCAATTACCTGTTTCGCGCGGTCAAGGAATTGCTGACCAACGCAGTCCAGCACGGCCACGCAAAGGAAATTATCCTGACTGTTCACTGGGAAATCGGGATGCTCCGCCTTGTGGTGGATGATGATGGGACAGGCTTCGATGTAACAGCGGCGCGCGTGCCTGATTCACGCCGCGGACTTGGGTTGGCGGGCATTACCGAGCGAATCAGTTCCATGGGAGGCCGAATGGAAATGGAATCGCATCAGGGACAGGGATCGCGCATCATTGTCGAGGTTCCATTGCCCACGGAACCGCATTTGGAATCCAATCATGCCTTCACGAGTCATGCTTGTTGAAGATCACACGCTTGTGCGATCAGGAATTCGCACGCTGCTGGAATCCTCGCGCGAGGTCGAAGTGATTGGTGAAGCTTCAGACGGCCGGGAGGCCGTCGAAATGGCGCGCCGCATCAAACCGGATGTCGTTTTGATGGACGTTGCGATGAGCGAATTGAACGGCATTGAGGCGACACGGCAGATCGCTTCCATGCAACCGGAAATACGCATCCTCATTCTGTCCATGCATGCGGACGAACAGTATATCTTCGAGGCCCTCAAGGCCGGCGCGCAGGGTTATGTCCTTAAATCGGCTGCCGTTAAAGAGCTTATGAACGGAATCCGCGAGGTGGCCGCTGGACGGACATTTGTCAGTCCTTCGCTGTCCTTAGTCGTCATGGACGATTATGTCCGGCGCGCCAAGGGCAAACACGTCTTCAGCGAGGTAAGCAGGCTTACCGCGCGCGAACGTGAAGTGCTTCAACTCATCGCAGAGGGCAAATCAAGCTCTGAAGTTGGCGAAGTCCTTTACATCAGTACGCGAACGGTGGAAACGCATCGACACCACATCATGGAGAAACTGTCCATTCACAGCATTGCGGGCCTGACGAAATTCGCGATTCGCAACGGGCTCTGCTCACTTCACGATCGTACGTAGAAATACGGACCCGCCTTTCGCCTCACAATACTCGAAAATACCGGATATTGCGGATTTTATCTTACTCCGCCCACTTGTAGCTTGTCGGTTGTCATTGATCGATTCCTGCGGCTCAGGAATGTTGATCTCCCGCGGAATGGGAAATTTTCATGGAGAGACCTGGTTTGGCGCTGATTATGGGCGGCGAGGGAAATCTTGCCCAGGCCATCGGTGCGGAATTGGCGTCTTGCGGCTACAGATGGCGCGGATTGTCGCGCCGACAATGCGATGTGACATCAATCGCGGCGGTCGGAAACGCCATCGAACGATACGGCCCCCAATTCATCGTGAATTGCGCGGGGATAACCGGAATCGATCGATGTGCCCGGAATTCTTCAAAGGCCCACGCCGTGAATGGAGAAGGTGCGGGAATTATTGCGAGCATGGCAAAGCACTGCAACATCGGAATGGTCCATGTGAGTTGCAGCGATGTTTTATTTGGGTCCAATGTTCGCGCAAATAATAAGATCGGAACCCGCCTCCCGGATTCAGTTTATGGCCGATCCAAACTTTTCGGCGAGCAACTCGTTCGCCTGATCAACCCTCCCGAATGCCTCATCGTGCGAACGCGTTGGCGCGAAGGTTCCGGTTGCATCGGCTGTATACCCACCTTCGAATTCTCGGGTGCATACTCCGAGCGATCAATGCTGATGAATAGCGACAGCGATTCGCCGCCCTACATCAGCGACATCGCCTCCACGATCGTTGAGTTGATCGCAACCGGGGAAACCGGCACTTTCGATGCGATTCACTCCGCGAACTATGAACCCATGTCGACATCCCACATGGCCAGCCGCGAAATCGTGGAAATGTTAATTGCGCTGAAACGCGCGGGAGCTTGAAAATGAATCCACCAATCCATTCATCGGCAGGACGCATCATTTGCGAAAATTGCGGTCGCTCAATTCCCAAGACGCAGCATCCCCACTCATATATGGACAGCCCCGTCTGCACAAGGTGCTATTCCAACCTTTCCGGAAAAAAGCAGGATGGCGCCAAGCCAGTGAAGACGCTTAAATCGTGGCGATGGCTGTGCCATCTCGCCATCTTCTTTTCTTTCGTTGGCTTGGCAATTGGCATGGAAATGCGCGATCACACGATGGCGGCAGCATCGACCTTGGCGATGTATCTCGGAATGATCGCCTTGATCGGGATCGATTCCGAGAAATGAGACCGGACGTCAGATCATAGCAATCGGTCCCCCGCGGGAAGCGCGCACATGCGCGAACATTTGGCGCATTTCATCAACAAATTAGCGCGTTTGACTCGTCATATTGCGCGCAATTCCGCGCAGTTTTTGAGAGCCTTGAGAAAACGGAATTTGATCCACAGATTTCACAGATGACACAGATTAGGAAAATGAAGGGGGAAAAAAGAGGATCGGTTGAAAGATCGTGGGACTTGAATTGTGGAGTGAAATTCATCTCCAGTTGATCCGGTCCCCGGGCAAAGCCCGGGGCTTTAGCCCCGGGGCTGTGGGCATTTCGGATTTCGGATTGCGGATTTCGGATTTGGAATTGCGCGAAATGAGTCCACATGGCGCAACAAAGGAGCCGCTGGTCATTGATTCGTCATTCAGATTTGGTCATTCGTCATTCAGGTTATGGTCATTGGGACTTTGTTGGTCATTGGGACTTGGCCATTGACCATTTAATCCCCGTTTCAACGCCAACCCCCGCCCGCCTTCGCTGGGCGAACGATGCGGTCTCCCACCGTACCCTCCTACGGATCAAGTCGCTGCATTCGCCTGCATTGCGGCTGGCAGCGCGGCGGGGGAATCGACAAAAATAAGAACGATCAGGGGGAAGATCGCCCGGCTCGTTTAACCGCGCGGATGGCGGTGAAATGGCCGGTGAGAAACCGGGTGGGCAGGTGGGACAAGCGTTCAAACGCAAGCAGGCAGGAGAGAAATCGTCGGCTGATCGGGGTGCCGCTGCTTACCAGTCGAGCCAGCGCAACCGCGAACACACGCGGGCAATGCAGGATCGCATCGACCTCGACAATCTCAAAGCCCACGGCTTCGAGCATTCGCCTTAATCGTCGATGGCCAAACGTCTTGCCAACATAATACGGAACGACGCCGATTCGATTTAGCCAGTGGAACGGCAGCGCGTTGCGCAGCGCAACCACAGGATTGACCGGGTTGTCCATGGTCAGCAGTAATTCCCCGCCGGGCCGGAGGATGCGATGAAGTTCCCCCAAGCTGGTTTCCAGGTCAACGGTCACTGGGAAGTGATCCAGCGTCGAATTGGACAGGATGACATCGAAGGAATCATCCGCAAACGGAAGGCTGCGAACGTCGGCAGCGGTGGTTCGAAACGCGGAATGTCGATCGCGAGCTGCGATCAGTGTTTCGGTCGAGATATCAATGCCCATCACGCAGTTCGCGTGGGCTGAGAGAATTTTGAATAAACCCTGGCTGCAGGCTTCATCAAACACGTCGGTTTTAAGAAGTCGCTCGACGCAAACTGAAGGCAGCCAGCGATTCAGCAGGGCCGTGTTGACGGTGTCGCTATGCACCCGCCAGAGTGGATCGGGCCGGTCTTCCTTCCAGACCTTGCCGACCTCGTCCCAATATGCAGCTTCCTTGAGGGTCATGGATTTTTGCCCAGCGTCGTTATCACCGTGCCCATACGAACGATTTCGAAGTCCGCCCCTTTTACTTTTCGAATCGAATGGATGTCTTCTTCATTCCATCGCGGATCGGGAGCGCCGCTGAGATACCAGTTGCCGCCGTTGTCCGCGAGGATCATTCCATAGGTCTTGAGCGCTTGTAAAATCACCCGGGCATCGTCGGGGAATTCGGAAATATCGAAATCGCGCTTGAGTCGGACCCGCATTCCCATGGGCGGAAGATGGTCATCGGTGTTTCGACTGGCGAAATGACCGGCGGGCGGGATAAATCCTCGCCGCGACCGTTCGGCAGTGAATCGCAAAGCATGGGTGATCTTGCGCTGCCCGACGACTTCGTCGTACCTCACCAGGCCGGGGAAAATCGCCAGGCCTGCCGCATCAGCGCTGGTATGGCCAACCGGTCGCTGCGAACTGCTTTTATTGAGATCAAACACGGCCCCGCTGACGGCTTCCCATCGTTTGCCGCCATCGCGAGGAAAGGCGCGGTAAAGCTCATAGAGAATCCAATGGGTTTGATCCAGAACGATGACATGGCGGTCGCCGTTGGATTGCGAACCATCTTCCACCAAAACATCAGCAGGTATGGGGTAAGGGCCCGCATCGGATTCGGCCGCATGTTCAAAAGAGACCGGCACTTTCGGTTGATCGCCGGAAACGATGACGTATGGAACGCCGATCGGAGCGCCACGATAAACCGTTCCAAAATTCGGATGCAAAATCGCTGCCTTGCCGATGCTTGCGATGAGTTCGTCTGATTGAGGATCGACCGGCTCACTGGAAATGTCGGTATTCCACGGATCATCCGGTGGAAACACCTGCCGGCCGACCAGGCTTGGAACCGAATTCGAGGATCTGTCCGCCGCGGTCTGCTCGGCGCCCACAACGAAAAAGGCGCGATAGAACAATAGCGATATAACGAGCAGCCCCGCGCCAACCATCACGCCTTCGAGATAACCGAGAATTTTTCCCGTCTTCAACATGTCACAGTCCGGGAGATTGAATGGGGCGTGCAGATCAGTTCGAAATTACGCGCCTGCTCGACCGTTCCGGCCCAGCCGGACTCGGCAGCGCGAACCAGGTTGTACATTTCTCTCGCAGTCAAGTAATGGAAATGAAAGTTCGGATCGCGTTTGGCGCGGGCAGCGAGCATTTCATGAAACCGGACCATCGGCCCGCCGAGCATCATCGGCTGATTGGCTGCGGCTGCGCCGTGCGCATGAAGCTTCACAAAATACCAGTCTGGCCGAGCGGGAATCTGCACGCGCGCCCGCAACCACAGGTTCAGCCGCTGCTCGTTCGG
Organism: Tepidisphaeraceae bacterium; assembly: GCA_035545895.1. Taxonomy (GTDB): domain Bacteria; phylum Planctomycetota; class Phycisphaerae; order Tepidisphaerales; family Tepidisphaeraceae; genus DASZXJ01. The sequence goes on from DASZXJ010000102.1 coordinate 50,345, forward strand.
AGCTTGATTGTGCTGAATGCAACCGTTCTCAATTCGCGGAATAATCCCCAATTTTCGATTCCGCCAATTAAATAGCAGCGGGCCTTGAATGAGCATCAACGATCGCTCGGGCTGTAGGCCACAGCCGACGTCGGTTCCCCAGTCGTGAGATTTGGGACCAGCCGGATCATCAACGGCATAGTAAATACTGTTGATCTTCCGCGTCTGCGTAGCGCTGGGCGCGGAAGGCAAGGTAAAATCCGCGTAGCAGCCGGTTTCGCGGAGCACATCCAGCTCATTGTTCACTCCGCAGCATCGCCCCTGTGGATGCGAATTATCCAGCGCCCAGTCGCCATGAACGAAGCCGTAGACAATTTCCCCGTCGATTTTTCGTCGCGACAGCAAGCCATGCCGTGTGAAAAGCACCTGCTTGTAATGTTCAAGCCGTTGCCTCAGGTTTTCCGACGTGTCGCGATCGTGGTGAAGATGAATCTCCACATCTCCGAAACCCTGTTGTCGAAGTTCTGCCAGCGCGTCGAGATGCGATGGCTCGTACATTTCCATCGGATAGAAAAACGTATGCTGAGGCGGACGTCCGTCACTATCGCGAAAATGACCGAACAAGCGGGGATATTCGCGAACCCACGTTTGCACCCGCTCGGCCGCGAGTTCACGGGATGCATTCCCGTGCCGCGGTTCAAAATGATCGGCAATGCAGAGCAGCAGGTGAATCGGCGATTGGGACCGCACGTCACAACGCTTGCCAGTTTCGCGAAGATATTGGGGCAACCAGATTTGAAGCCCGCGAGTGAAAATTGCTCGAACCATCAGCAAGATCGCAATAGCGAGCAATACGAGAATTGGCAGAATGACGAAAATCACGGTTTGCCTTCGGCAATAACGGTGGAATGGGCCGGTTCCGACTGTTCAGTTCTCCTGGCGGTCGGTTCCCACGTGCCATGATGGTTTTGCAACAGCCAGCGAGAATATCCAACAAGCAAGGCTAAGTTCATGCTGACAAACATCGTCGGCAGCCGAAACAATTTGGGAACGCCGGCGCTGCGGGGCAAGATCGCGACGATCATCGCCATGCAGTAAAACGCCCCCTGCAAAATAGTCACAACTCGAAAGAATGGATGATTGAAAAGACAGGCACTGCCAATCAGTATCCCGATCAAAAGAAACGGGCAAAGCCAACGCAACACTTTGTGCGAGAAGAATGATATTGCGACAAAACCCTGCCTTGGATCCAAAAGCGGCCACAACAGCGACAGATTCTGCAGATTCCCCGTTCCAATTCGCATGCGACGCCTGAATTCATCCCGCACCTGGTTCGGCGCCTGCTCATACGCGATGGCCTGGAAGTCATAATGAACCAGAAAGCCATGATGAAGCCGCATCAGCAGCGGAATAAGAAAATCATCGACCACCGTGTCATCTGGTATTGGCGTAAAACAGGACCGGCGAATGGCATAAATCGCGCCGTTGGCTCCAAGCAGGCCGCCCAGCCGCGACTCGCTTTTCTTTAGAAATGTCTCGTAATTCCAATACAGACTGTCGGCATTTCGACTGTTTCGAGCGTCGGTTAACACGAGTCGGCCACTGACGATGCCGACGGCTGGATCGTCAAACCACCGGACAAGCTTTTTCAGCGCTGAAGGTTCAAATTCGGAATTTGCATCGGACAGCACGACGATTTCCCCGCGAAGCTGGGGAATTGCGCGGTTGAGAACCGCCGATTTCCCGCGCCGCTCGGCAAATTCGATCAATCGCACGCCTTGGCCCGCATATCGTTTAACAATGTTTGCTGTTTCATCGTTGCTGCCATCGGATGCGATTGCGATTTCGAGCTTTTCCTTCGGATAATCCATCGCCAGCGCGTTCGCTATTCGTCGCTCAATGACAGCCTGCTCGTTATATGCAGCAATGAGCAAGGAAACGTTCGGCCAATTCGTGGAATCCACTTCCCGGGCTGTTCGATCTTTTCCAAGAAACTCCGACAAAACCATCACAAGCAGCGGATAAACCGCATAGGTGTAGAGGATCAAACCCGCGCAAAGCCAGAAGAAAATGACAAGGATCGTTGACAAGATTGGTTAAGCCACGACTTGTTGCGATTCGCCCGGATGACGAAATCCGACCACCCGGGCCGGCACACCGACGGCAGTCGCGTGGGCGGGCACATCGTCCACCACTGCCGCGTTGGCGCCGATGCGGCAGCCATCGCCAAGAGTGATGCCACCAATGATTTTCGCGCCCGCGCCAATGAAAATATCATTGCCAAGAACCGGACTTTGCCCGCGTTCGGCGCCGATGGTAACCTGGTGCTCGATATGGACTCGTCCCCCACCGCGCACGTTACCGTTGATTACCACTCC
>DASZXJ010000103.1:0-7807 GCA_035545895.1 Tepidisphaeraceae bacterium
GATCATCCCGATCCCAACGCCCAGCAGTCCTTGCCCGCCAAACTCGAGATTTCGGGCGCGGATTATCCCATTGTCATCGATCAGCGCGTCATCCTGATCGGCAGAAGGCCGAGTTGCGATATTCACCTGCTGGAAGATTCGGTCTCAACCGCCCATGCAGTCATTTTCGAATGCGATGGCCAGCGATTTGTCCGCGATCTGGGCTCGCGCACGGGCACATTCGTCAATGGCGTGAGTACACGACAGCATCAACTCAGCGTCGGAGATGTAATTCGCGTCGGCGATACCGACCTGAAATACCTCGCCAACGAAATGGCGGAAGCCGTGGTGATCGACGAGGAATCGATAGCCGAACCCAGTGTTGCCGATACCAGCGAACTGCCCCAGCCGCTGCCACCGCCCGAACCGCCGGTCGATCACGCCATCGAAATCGAGCCGGTCGTCCCGGCCATCGATGAAACTCCAATCGCTGAACCAAAGCCCGCAATCGGCGCTGACGAACTTCTCCCCATTTCCGTCGGCGATGATGATGCTCCGCTTCCCATTGAGCAGGAAGGCGCACCTTCAGCCGAAGAACTCTCGCCGGCCTTGGAACAGCCAATCGAAGAAGTTCCCGAAGTTCCGGCCGTGGTTGATGAATCAGATGTCGTCAGACCAGAACTGGCGACCGCTCCTTCAGCCGATGAACAACCTGTTTCGATGGAGCCGCAGCTCAGCATTCCTGTTGATGAATCGCCGGCTGCGCCAGAATCGGCTGTTGATATTTCCCAACCAGAAGTCGAGCCCGCGGCGAGCGAAGAGCTTGCCGTCCCGATGGAAGAGGCTTCGATCAACGAAGAACCCATTGCATCAGACGAACGGGACGAAATAAGTATATCTTCGCTTGCGGCCGAGGCAGTTTCTGCAACCGGCCATGTTCCGCCACAAGAGCCGGAAGCAGAATCAGTTTCGATGGCGGGGCCCATTGAGCCGCCCGATCTGACCGATCTTGAAATTGCAGAATTGCCGCCGGCCGATCAGGTCATTCCGCAGGAAATCGTATCTGAGCCTGTTTCAGAAGAGGCCATCGAACTCGAACTTGCACAGCCCGCGACTCAGCAGGAATTGCCTGCGGTGGACCTGACGGCCGAAGTTGATGAGACCATCGTCCCGCCGATTTCCGCAAAAGATGTGGAAGCCGAATTGCCCGCACCGACGGAAGTCGAGCCGCCGTTGATTTTGGCAGCCGATACGGAAGAGCCGTCGCCGCTCGGGCCGCAGCCAGCTCTGGAATTGCCGACCCCGGAAGATTTCGTGCAGCTGCCCGATTCTTTGCCGGCCGATCCGTTCACCATGGGCGGTCTACCCGCAACGCAGGCAATTCCCGGGATCGACGCGCTGCCTTCTGAAGATACTTTGACATTGCCACCGTTGAAAAAGCCGCGACTGCGTCCTTCGCGCACACCGCCGCTTCCTCCAAAACTGAATTTCACCGCGCCACCTGAAGAAAAAATCGCGCCGCTGCCCGAGCCGATTGAATTGGAAGACGGCATTCCGACGCTGGCTCCACCGGCCGAACCGTTGCAGGATGCGCCGATCGCCGTCGAACCCGCAACTGAACCAGACATTGTGCCATCAGCAGAAATTGCTGAAGTTGCACCTGCGGATGAACTTCAACCCGTCGAATCCGAACCGGTTGAAGTCATCGATAAGACAGAACCCACGCCGCAGTCAGCCCTGCAATCCGCTGAGGACCAGCTTGCATTGGAATCATTGGCGGCGCCCGATGCGCCTGCGTCGGCAGCGCAGGAATCGACATTGTCGGATACGACATTTGATCGCGCCGTGCGGGAATTTGTCGGCGACGAAATCGGCGATCTCGTCGAGACTCCGGCCGAGCCCCCGGCGCCGGAAGCCACCGCTGAGCAGGTCGAGCCGGCAATCTCGGAATCATTATCCGGCGATCTGCCCTCAGAAGCGCAAGTGCCTGTCGATGAACTCGCCGAGATGGAGCCTTTGGCCGCCGAGGTGGATGAAGACGCGATCGCCGAATCAGCGCTCGATATTTCACCGCCTGCGGAAGATCCTCAGCCGGTTGCTGCTGAACAATCTGAATCCGCTGAAGCGCCGATCGACACGCTGGAACTTCAATCTGCGGATGAAGTCTCCGTTTCACCCCCCGCAGATGTTGCACCAGAAGTAAAGGAACCCGAAAAGCAGACGCCCGCTCAGCGCCCGCGCGTGCCATGGGGCGCGAATCAGGACAATTTCCTGGGCGGCGTTCCGCTTGCGATGCGCTCGTCTTCCGAACCAGCGCCAGTCGCAGAAGAGGCCGTAAAGAAACTGATCAATCAGATTGACGACACCGCTGCGGCGGCGGAAGCAGCCGCGGTCAAAGCCGCCAAGCGGCCCGTGCCCCAAGTGACGCCGCCGCGTCCCAAGCGCAAACCGCCGATTCGTATTTCAGATGAGCCTCCGCCGGAATCGTCGCAGCGCAACGAATTGAAAACCGGGTTTGACGGCTTGGCATTTTCGCCGCTGCGCGACATGGACGTTTTTTCCCAAACCTCTCCGCAGGTGCCCAGCGAGCCGTCCGCTGACGTAGCCAAAACCGGCGCCCCGGCCAGTTTTGAAAAACGTTCGCCCGACCCTGCAGCCGAACCCGCCAACGCTGCCCCGCCCGGCGCGTTCGTCGTGAAAGATCCTCAGACGCCCGATGCCGAGCCACCCCAGCGAAATCGCGTACTTCCGGCGCTCCAGGGCCAACCCGGGAACGAGATCGTCGCCGAAGCCACCCCAAGGATCGCCGGAGAATTGACCGAAGCCGATGCGCTGGCGCTGCGAAAGAGTTATCTCCGCCGGGCCGCCACGCTGGTCGGGATCATGATCGTGGTCATCGCCATTACTTGCGCCGCGATCTATCGATTTTTCGGCGTTGAAAATACGGTTGATGGGGCAATCACTTACAAAAATCTCGCTGCCTTGACCAGGCTTGAACGTACGCGGTTTCAAGGGGAAATGTTGCGCGTGCTGGCGGATGACACCACCCGCCGAATCGCTCGCAATAAGCTGCACGAGCGGCCCGAGCCCGACGAAGGATTTCTCTCCGACCAGGTTCAATATTTGAAAGTGGTGGATCGAGCGGCGTTTCCCGAAGCTCGTCCCGACACCCTGGTCATTCACGTCGCCGGTCGAGACCCGGACAATGATGCGGCCCGCGTGGCGGCCATGCTCGCAGCACAATACGAGGCGAATCACAATCTCAGCGATCTTGCCAGCCGGGCTCGGCGAAATCTCGATGAAATTCAGGATTCGATCAATCGCTACAAGCAGGACCTGGCACAGATCGACACCCAGATCGAAACGCTGCGCCTGGTTGATGAAGCAAGGCCGACCAACGATCAGGTCAAACAATTGACCGGCGAAGTCGCCGAACTGGAACAGAAGTGGAACACGGCCGTGGCGGCAGCGAAGTCCGCTGAAGCCGAATTAAACCGTTTGAAGTCGGAACCTCTCGCGCCCGATGCCGGCGCCGCTTCCACATCAATCGCGGACGATGAAAAACTCAAGGCCATGCAAGCGGCGCTGGATGAACTGCAAACCAAGGTGAGTGCCGCCAAGGCAGTCAGCAGCGAACAATCCGCCAGCGCCAAACGAATGCTCGATAGCGCGCTCGACGCCTTTCAAAAGCAGGTCGCCGATGCTCAGGCCACGCTCAACGGCAATCCGGAATTGACCGCATACGTCCAGGCGGCTCAGAAGCTGCAGGAAACCACTCGCCAGTTGACCGACGACCTGATTCATCGCCAGGAATCCCAATTCGCCCGTCTGACCGAACTCAAGGCACGCTTGAACGAGCGGATGGAAACCCGCCGCGTCGAAGCCTGGCAAAACGACAAACAATTGCAGGACTTGACTGAACAACAGGCGATTCTCACTCGTCAATACAATGCCGCCGTCGGTGGAGGACTCGCCAAGGAAGCGGACGACAAGAAGGCGGCGCTGGACCTGGTCAAAAACATGATCAAGGCGCGGCAGGAGCTTCTGCCGGGCGACACTTTCTACGCCGATGCCATTCAGCAGATTCAGGTCATCATTGATTCGACGCAAAAGGACATTGCCGAAGATCGCCGCCGTACGGAACAGTTGCTGACCACGCTGCAGTCGTCGTTCGTATCCGGGCCGACCATTGAAAAACTTCCGCAGGAGCAAAAGGCGCTGGCCGCCCAGATGAAGGAACGGCTGGATCGAATCAACGCCGCGCGTCAGCAATACAATCAGGCCGTCGATGCCAATGCCTCGGACGGCGACGCGCAGATCAAGTCGCAAATGGCGACGCTTCAGGCCGCGATTGACGCCCGTCATAAGCAGTTGGTCGAGCAGAACCTCAAGAGCATGAAAGACCAGCAGGAGCAATCGCGCCTGGCTGCGATCAAGCCAAAGGAAGAAGAATTGGCCAAGGCAAAGGAGGCCGAGGCGGAGGCATCGGCTGCCTACTTTGCAAAGCACAAGGAATTGAGAGATGCCCAGAGCAAGATCGCTTCTTCGAATGACAACTCAAGGCAGCTCGATGAATTGCTGCGTCGCAAGCAGTCGGCCGAAAACGGGCTGAAGGCGGGCGTGGCGAATCTGGATAATAAAAAGAGGGCCGTCGAAATGGCGGTCGAGCCGCTTCAGCCGGGCGATGTCAGCGTCAAAGCCGGCAACGATCGGCGCCTGATCTACACCTTCGCCAGCGGCGGGGCGATTTTGGCGATCTTCTCTGTTTTGATTTTTTGGACGCTCCATTCCGCAAGCCATCATGTTCATGGCCCGTCGATTCAGGCGGCCGACCTTCAGCCAATTGTCGAACCCGCCAACAGCGAACCTTCATCCCACGCCCAGCGAACCAGCGATGGCGATGAGGAAGAGCACGAACCCGCCATAATTTAGACATTCCATCTGTCTGCCAATACAGGACTTACATCGCAGACCCCGATCGGGGCACTATTCGCCCTAACCCACGCGCATATAATTTGTCTGATAAGTGGAAGTGAAAGGAGCTTGTTATGAGACATCCTTGGCTTGCAGGACTTTTAATCGCAATCATGCCGGCGATGGCGATGGCGGATCATCGCGGCGGCGGGTTCTACGGCGGACATTTTGGCGGCGGCTACCGCCATTTTGATGGCGGGCATTCACGAAGCTTCTTCGGCCTTTCCTTCGGATTCAATAGCTTCGACTTCGGCCCCAGCTATTACAGCCCACCGGTCTACTATGCTCCGGCTCCGACAATCGTTTATTCCGACCCCGGATATTATGTAGCGCCAGCACCGACGGTTGTTTATTCCGCGCCCCCGGCCTACTGCCCGCCACCCGTGATTGTCAGCCCCGGTGGATATTACAGCGCTCCGCGCGGATATTATTCCGGCTCAGCACGTTTTTATTACGGTCGCTAAGCCCGGCAAAACATCTGAACGAATGAACCGAGTGCGGACCGTCGTGGCCCGCACTCATTTTTTATTTACACTTTTTGCAAACTGGCGCGCTTCTGAGCGATCAACTTCAAAAGCGCATGTTGCGGGTCCGCAAACTTGGCCGTGCCTTCCTCCATGAGCTTGGCTTCCAGCTTGGCCTGGTCAACCTTGGCGTGAATCTCATCGACGATTGCCTTGGAAGGAAGCTGGTCAACCTGGCGTGTATAGGTTCTGCCAAGTTTCTCGACCGCGTCATTGGTGCCGGGGGGATTGGTTTGAATGTCGCTGCCCGCCAGCGCTTCGACATAATAATCGTCCGGCTGCCATGCGAGTTTCTTGCCGGTTGAAGCAAAAATAATCTCCTGCTCAAGCGGCAACTTTTTGTCCTTCCAGAATTCCTGATTTAACCTCCACAGTTCCTTCACATTGACGATGCCGACCTTGCCTTGTGCGTCCTTTGATAATTCCGGAACATATTTTTCAGTGTAAACATCAACCCGCGAAACAAAGATGCTGTAAACGCTCTTGAACTCCTTCAGGCCATTTTTGCGGCGCTGGGCGCCTTTCCAAATGGCATCGCGCGCGATTTTGTATTGTCGCTCGGAAAAAATCAGGGTGACATTGAGAGACAATCCCGCCGCCGCCAGCTCTTCCAGCGCATCCAATCCCGCCGCGGTGGCGGGAACCTTAATCATGCGATTCTTGTGTCCCATCGCCCACTGCTTGCCGAGCGCGATGTATTGCTTGACGCGCTCGGCATGCGGGATCGGCTTGGCAATGTCTTCCAGCAGGGGATCCAGTTCAAAACTGACATAGCCGTTGTTGCCTTTGGTCTGCTCCCAAACCGGCCAGAACACTTCCTGCGCATCGTGAACCAGGTGATCGGTCAATTCCCAGGCCAGTTCCGTGTCGTCCTTGCCCTCATCGAGCATTTCGGAAATTTCGTCGTCAAACCGGCCGGTTTTGATGAGGTCAGAAATAATAATCGGATTGGAAGTTGCTCCGGTCGCGCCCAGCGCGCGATTTTTGACAACAAGATCCGGATCGATCGAATCGAGCCAAACCTTTGTGCCTGAAGCAATTAATGATTGAAGTGACATACGGACTCCTTTAATGTCGCGTTTTTGATTGTACGCGTTAAAGGGCCCAGCGTCACGGCAACAAATTGTTTTATCGCGCAACGTCCTTTTCGAGTCCCCGCAAAACGGGTTCGATTGTTGCTCTGGGCTGAGCAGTCACGTGACCGTCGGCGTAGCCAATGTTGATGATGCGCGTGCCGGCGGGCAACGCATCGAGGTCTTCATAGACAACGATCGTATCAGGCGTCGCGCGCGAGCCGGCGGCGGGCTTGTGATATTTGTAGCCCAACTGTTTGTTCGGAATTCGAGGGTTCTGTAATAGTTGGGGTGAAAAATCCCGCGTCTGCGAAAAATCGTCAAAAGAGTCCGGATATGCCTGGTTGTGAGAAACTGAGTACATCAATGCCTGCACCAACAGGTGCCTGATATTCGAAGCCGACCGCACCATCAACGCCGTCTCGTTGGCGCGCTGAAGCGAGGCAACCATCGCAGGCGCAGCGTCAAAAGCAATCGCTTTCATCGTTGCAGCGTCAATCGAAATACTCAATTCGTCCTTTTGAACGTTGGGCGTCAATGCCTTGACCAGTAATGCCGGATCGATCTTCATGTTCGCCTGCGCCTGCATCCCCACGAACTGAACGGCTCGATCCATCAAAATTTTTAATTGCGAAGCGGCATCCGCATCCATGCACTGGATTTTGAGCAGGGCTGAAGGATTGGGCGGAGACTGCACCGTCAACACTGCCGTGGCAAATGTTTTCGTGAGTGTCGTCATCGGCATATCGATGGGTGGAGGGATTTGCGGGCGAGAGGTTTCCAGAGCCGTTGAAATCGCTTCAGAGGGCGCAACCACCAATTGTAATGCTCCCGCGGGCGCGTTGGACAAAGCAAAAATCAAATGCGGAGCAGCCGCTTGTTCGGCTTTGAGCCGGTCATAAATCTGCGCGCGACAGCAAATAACACCTTGCTCGGCATTGACCGCGACCATTGGATTGCCCCGAGCTGTTTCGCGTGAGGGTGGCGTTGGACCATTGACCCGCCCGCTGTTCATCAATTTCGCAACGACTGCGGCATCGCCCTTCGGACCCACCGGCACGAAGAAAATCGGATCATTGGGCGGCCAATCAGGCGTCGTGAAGTAAATCACCGGGGCACCGGCATCGATCATTCCCTGCCGAAAGTTGACCAGTTGCACAACGCCTGTCCGGTAGCGATTGAGCAGTTCGTCGCGCTGGGCAGGCTCAAGTTTCGAAGAATTGATTTGGTTTGCGACCAACCTGTCGATCGCGTCAG
>DASZXJ010000104.1:0-2733 GCA_035545895.1 Tepidisphaeraceae bacterium
CAAAAGTCCCAGCCTTCTGCGCACTGCGATGGGTGTGTTTGGCTCATACGTCAAGCCATAGCAGGAATAATGAGATAGCTTCAAATCAATGGCTGACGAAAGGGAATTTTCCCATGATGCCAGGTCTTGCCCAGGGATCGCGTAAATCAGGTCCACATTCAGCCGCTCAAAGCCGGCTGACCTTGCCAATGCGATGCTATTGGGCACATCATCCGGGTCGTGATGTCGTTCCAGCGTGCTTAATTCGGTCTTATTAAAACTCTGTGCTCCAAAGCTAATCCGGTCCACCCCGTTTGATCGAAGCATTTGGCAATATTCGAAGGATGCTGTAGCGGGGTTGACTTCGACCGTCCATTCCGAAACCGTTGAAAAATCGATCCGCTGGTGGAGTCTTTTAATCAGACGGGACATTTCCTCGATGGGCAGCAAGGACGGAGTACCGCCCCCGAAGAAGACCGTTTTCGGTTTGAAATTAAGGTTTGGTTTGGCCAGCCAATGCTCGGCTTCAGCAATTAACCGATCGACAAACAGGTGCATCCTTTCAACGTTTTGGCGCGTAATGCTGTAGAAGTCGCAGTAGTGGCATTTGTGAAAACAGAACGGAATATGAACATAAAGACCGTTTATGACGTCTGTCGGCGAATGAGTCACAAAGTTCGGCCCGCTGGACATCAGGTTATCATAGCGTTTCGCCCCTGTTTTTGATCGCCGGCAGACATTTTTGGGTTGAAAGACCTATGGCTTGGCTGTTGCCGTGGATTCGGCAGAGATGTACACTATCATTTGAAATCCCAAAGGCGCATATCCCATCCTTTTAGAGCGCCATTTTTGAGGTAATTCGATGCAGGTCGTCCTTGCCATGTTTCGATCCGACGGTGATCGGCGAAGTTTCTCACTTCATAAGGAAACAACCGTTGTTGGCCGGCGCGAGGATTGCGATCTGCGCATTCCGCTGGGCGAGATTTCCCGCAAACACTGCAAAATCACCAAAAATGGTGAAGGTTTGAAGGTCGAAGACCTGGGCAGCTCCAATGGCACGTATCACAACGGCCAGCGCGTGCAGGAAGCCATTGTTCAGCCGGGCGATACCGTGCAGGTCGGATCGGTCGCGTTCGTCGTGCAAATCGACGGCGTGCCGGGCGATGAGGAATTGCAACCGGTTCTCGCCCAGAAATCCAAGAGCGACGACTCGGGAACTCGCGTGGCCCAGGCGGAAGATTCCGGCTCTCCACAGGCCGACGGCGAAGCCGTCACCGAGGAAGAACCCGTCGCCGCTGCCGAAGGAGAACCCGAAGGCGACGGCGAGTTCGATCCACTCGCATTTCTCGAAGGCGGCGACTCCCAGGCGTCCGGCGGCGCGATCGCCATCGACCCAGATGCTTCCGGTCTGGGCGGTGAAGCCGAGTCATAAAAAACCCGAAAAAAACGAGGCAAGCGGCTCGCGGACCACCAAACGCGAGCCCTTTTCTTGCGCGCCTACAATTAGGCGTTATGAAAACGTCATTCCAATTTACCGGCAGCGACGAACCTTTGGAAACCCAGGCCGCTGCGCCCGCTGGCGCGGACGACAGCGACATTCTCGACTCGTATTCCCGCACGATCTCACGCGTCGTACGGCAGGTCAGTCCTTCGGTCATCAATATCGAAGTGCGTAAGCAAGTGGCCACCCGCAACGGCCAGCGTGAGGCCGGCGGGGGCGGATCGGGTTTTATCTTCACGCCCGATGGATTTGCCCTGACCAACAGCCACGTGGTTCACGGCGCGGACCACATCGAAGTCATGCTCGCTGATGGTTCGCGCTATTCATCCCGGTTGGTTGGAGACGACCCCGAGACCGACCTGGCGGTCATTCGTATCAACGGCAACGACTTCAGCCCGGCTGTGCTGGGAGATTCGGCTGGCCTTGTTGTTGGACAAGTCGCGGTCGCCATCGGAAATCCATACGGTTTTCAGACGACCGTAACGGCGGGGGTGATCAGCGCCACCGCCAGGTCCATGCGTGCCCAGTCGGGCCGGCTGATCGATAACGTCATCCAGACCGATGCCGCGCTCAACCCCGGAAATTCCGGTGGGCCGCTGGTGAACAGCAGCGGCGAGGTAATCGGCGTCAATACCGCCGTCATTTTGCCGGCGCAGGGCATCTGCTTCGCCATTCCGATCAATACCGCCAAGTGGGTGGTCAGCCAGCTCTTACGCGATGGCCGGGTCAGGCGAAGCTATATCGGCATCGGCGGGCAAAGCGTCCCGATCCAACGCCGGGTCATTCGGTTCTACAACCTTCCCAACACCGGAGGCGTGCTGGTCTTGGGCGCCGAACCCACCAGCCCCGCCAAGCAGGCTGGAGTTTTGGATGGCGATATCATCGTCACGTTCGACGGTTCGCCAATCGACTCGATCGACGATCTGCAAAAGCAGTTGACCCATCAAAGGGTCGGCACGGCTTGCAAATTGACGGTGATTCGTGGAACGGAAAGGCTGGAACTTCCCATCACGCCATCGGAATCCAGGGCATCGACGAATTGAACGATTCGGTTGCGTTTTGATCCCCGAGACAGACCGCAAAGCCGCGTTTCCTCGCGGCCTTGCGGGCTCCAATGCAGGCGAATGCAGCGAGTTTGAACGTAGGAGGGTACGGTGGGATACCGTCTCGTTCGCTAGGCAACCAGTGGCGGGGGGTGGCGTTGATTCTGAGATCGAATGACCAATGGCCAAGTCCCAATGACCAACAAAATC
>DASZXJ010000105.1:0-11576 GCA_035545895.1 Tepidisphaeraceae bacterium
AGGTGCTGGAATCCATGAAATTGGCGTGATATCCGCAAAGTTCGGTGGCACTGGCGCCGGTGATTTTCAATTGCTCAAGGACATCCGGCAGTTCTTTCCAGTGACGATAGCACCAGGATTGAATGGCAAGGGGATGGGGCATAGGAATCGCGAGCTTTTGCAAAAAGGGGGCATGTCAATTCATGGCAAGAATTTTCAATCCGGCTTTTTGCAGGCCGTTAAAACTCTGATCCAGTGTAAACAGGTCGCATTCGTTGAGGTAAGCCGTTGCCGCAATGACGGCATCGCCTGGGCCAATGCCGCGAAAGGTGGAAACCCATTCGGCCGCCAATTCATAAGCATTGCGAGCCGTTTCGAGCCAGTGATAGTCTCTGAGTCGTTCGCTTACGAATCGTCGCCTTTCAGCGTTGCGAAATCCACCGACAAGTTCGATCCATACTTGCCCGCATATATATATTTGATTGCTATCGCTCAATTCAGCCATGCGAGTCGCAACCTTGCTCTTCGGCTGGCGATAAACGGAAATAAATATGCTTGTATCTATGCAGACCACTTGCGTTTGCTCCGCTCTGATTTGATTTTCTTCCAATTATGCGGCGGCTTGTTTTCAAGGAAAAACTGTAATAATTCCATCCGGTGGCGACGGCTTTCGCTTTCGCGAATGACATCCGCGATGGCAGCACTGAGCCTGCGTTTGCCGCTCATTCGCCTGGCCGACGCCGCCAATTCATCAGGAATGGTAATGGTCGTACGCATGATGCGAATTATCTAATAAAATGATGCGATTGGCAAGATAAAAACGCATCAATTAAAAACTGGGTCAGTTTCATTATGCATTTACATTGCTTGGAAACGGACTGGGCGAAAATCGAATGGTGAGTCACGCGATCAACCGAATTTAAGTTCTAACGTAATTTGAAAGTGTCATGAGCTGAAAAGCGATTCATGCAGCCGCATCGTTACAACTCCTCAAAAAAATCGTTCCCCTTGTCATCCACGACAATAAACGCGGGGAAATTCACGACGTCGATTTTTCGGACGGCTTCCATGCCCAGGTCTTCGAAATCGACGAGTTCGACTTTCTTGATATTGGTTTGCGCGAGAATCGCTGCCGGTCCGCCGATGGAGCCCAGGTAAAAGCCGCCGTGCTTTTTGCAGGCGTCGGTGACGGCCTTGGTGCGGTTGCCCTTGGCGATCATGATCATGCTTCCGCCGTGCGATTGGAACAGATCGACAAAGCTGTCCATTCGGCCGGCCGTGGTGGGGCCGAACGAACCGGACGCCATGCCCTGCGGTGTTTTCGCGGGGCCGGCATAGTAGACCGGATATTTCTTGAAATACTCCGGCATGGGCTTGCCTTCATCGAGCAATTTCTTCAGCCGCGCATGCGCGGCGTCGCGCGCGACAATCAACGTGCCCGTCAATTCAAGACGCGTTTTCACCGGGAATCTCGTCAGCACCTTTCGCACGCTGTCGATTCCCTGATTCAAATCGATTTGCACCGGCGGCGCGAGATGCGGGGCTTCCTTGGGCAAATATTGTTCAGGATGAAATTCGAGTTGTTCCAGAAAAATGCCGTCCTTGGTGATCTTGGCTTTGATGTTTCGATCGGCCGAGCACGAAACGCCGAGCCCGATCGGGCAGCTCGCAGCGTGACGTGGCAATCGAATCACGCGCACATCATGGGCAAAATGCTTTCCGCCAAACTGCGCACCGATGCCGCAGCTATAGCAGGCCTGGAGCACCTTCTTTTCCATCTCGACATCACGGAACGCGCGTCCGCCCACCGAGCCCGTGATGGGCAAATGATCGTAATAATGTGCCGATGCCAGCTTGACCGTTTTCATGGTCGCTTCAGCGCTCGTGCCGCCAACGACCAGTGCGATGTGATACGGAGGGCACGCCGTCGTTCCCAGATCCTTCAACTTCAATGAAACGAAGTTCATCATGTCGGTTGGGTTCAGCACCGCGGGGGTCTGCTGATAGAAATACATCTTGTTGGCGCTGCCGCCGCCCTTGGCGAGGAAGAGAAATTCGTATTTGTCGCCGGGCTCGGCATACAGATCGATCTGGGCCGGCAGGTTGTTCCTGGTGTTCTGTTCCTTGAACATTTCCAGTGGCGCGATCTGCGAATATCGCAGATTCTTTTCCTGATACGTTTCGAAGATGCCTTCGGAGAGCGCTGCCGTATCGTCGCCCTCGGTCAAAACATATTGTCCCTTTTTCCCGACGACGGTTGCGGTGCCGGTGTCCTGACAGCCGGGCAATTGGCCGCCCGCTGCGATGACGGCATTTTGAATGTGCGTGTAGATGACAAATCGGTCGTTGTCGCTGCCGGCTGGGTCGTTCAATTCGCTCGCCAGTTGCTTCATATGTTTGGAGCGCAGGAAAAACGAAATATCGATGAATGCCTGCTTCGCCAGCTTTTTGAGGGCCGATGGTTCGACCTTGAGAAAGGTTCGTTCGCCGAGATCGACCTGGCTGACGCCTTGGTTTCCAAGGCTGCGGTATTCGGTGTCATCTTCACCGAGTTGAATGAGCGGTTCGTATTGGAAGTTGGCCATTGTCTTTCTAAATTCCCTCTCCCGGTACGCCGGGCGAGGGTTAGGGTGAGGGTTCTGGTTGGGATGTCAAGAGATGACAGTTTAATACAAAAAGAGGTATTGGTGCAGTTTGATGTGACACGGCCTTTCCAGGCCGTGCAAAGTACCGCATGGGCTGGAAAGCCCATGTCACAATAAACTCTCCTTTTTCTTCAAACTGCACCAGTACCCCAAAAGATCCTCACCCCAGCCCTCCCGGAATACCGGGCGAGGCCTTGATTGCCCGGATTGCCAGAAACATGGGAATTTCCTTGCGCGCGGTGTTTTCCGCGTGGGCGCGGGGACCGCTGGTGCTGATTTTATGGCTGGGCCATTCTTCCAGGGCGTCGATCAGCAGGCCGGCGCTGCGGAGGCCCTTTACATACGTCTCGATCGGCTTGTGAAACGTCCACGTGTAATCGCTCGTCTTTTTCCCGGGATGCGTCACGATCGGCGATTTGCGCGGCAGCAGATATCGATCCACCCGGCGAAACTGCACTTTCTCTTTTTCATCCCAGCCCCAGCTCGTTTCCTTTGGCCCGCGAAAGCAGGGATGCATGAGCACGCAGACGAATTTCCCGCCCGGCGAAAGCAATCGCGCCACCCCGGCAAAAACGGGTTGAAGCGGATTGATGTTCTGAATCGCCAGCACACATGCGGCTGAGTTAAAATGTGATTCCGGAAGAAACTCCAGTTCCCGCGCATCGGCCACGTGATAATGAATTGAAGCCGGCCCGCGCTCGCGCGCGATGCGGATCAATTCCTCACCTGCATCGATGCCGGTCGTTTCGATTCCGCGCTCGCTCAAAATCCGGCAGAGCACACCCTGGCCGCAAGCGATATCGACGACTTTATCGCCCGGCTGGGCGTTGAGCAGCCGCAGCACGCCGGGCAACACCACCTCGCGGTGAAATTCGCTGCCCGATTCGCCCACAAGCTGGTCGTACCAGTCGGCGACGTTTCCCCAGTCTGTTTTTTGCGGCTTTTTATTCATGCAAGGCCTAAATCAAAACAATTTCCACCAGAGCAGGTACGACATCCATCGAAAAATTGTTGCGATCATCACGCACGTCAGCGTTTCAGAAAAATCCAGTTCGAAGAGATAACTGAAAATCCACCAGTAGACGCAGACGCTGAGCATATAGCCGATTGCGTTGCCGCTTGGATTGTGAGCAACGGTGAAGATCAGGTTCCACACGCCCAAGGGGCCGATGGCGATCGCCGCGATTTTATAAATCGCTCGCCCCGGCGATCCGAAGCTCATATCCAAGGCCCATGCCGCGACAAAGATGGCGACCAGTGTCACCGTGATTTCCCAGCAGAACTGAAACCCGACATGCCCAATGGCCTCGAAGATGCCGCTTAAAGTGACTTGATTCCATGCGTATATGATAACCGTCGTGACAAATCCGACGAAGATCATCGTGCCGGGCAGCCAGATGTCTCGCAAAGGAATTGTGCCGTCCGCGCTTATGTTTTCTGATTGGGATGCGCCGGTTCGCTCGTAAGCGAGCGCCTTGCCGGGTTGCGGGGCAACGAATATTGGCATTTCAATCGGTTTGACCTTGACTGCGGCCAGATCGTAGACGGCCTCTTCATCCGGCTTGGGAACGCTGGGCATCGTGAAGGTATGCCCGCATCGGCAGGCGAATTTGCGGTCGGCATATTCGGGGACCCAGTCAAACTGCTGGCGGCAGTTGGGACACTGGAAGATTTCTCGCTGGTAAGCCAAGAGAATTTACCCCGCCAATCGGTCACAATGGGGCAGCGGGTCAATTTACGATTCAAATTATTTAGCCCTGCCGCTTGCGGCGGGTTTTCGAGCGCCAAACCCGCCGCAAGCGGCGGGGCAAAAATGATAAAGCTCAAACTGACCCGCTACCAACCGTGAGGTATATTAACGTATTGATGGATGAGGTGGACATCAAATCGTTGGTTCCATCCCCGGCCGAGCCCGTGCCGGATGAATACGACCTGCTCTGTGAGGAATGCGGCTACAGCCTGGTCGGGCTGATCGATTCCCGCCGCTGTCCCGAATGCGGGGCGGAGTTTGATCCGAATCAGCTACCGCTGGCGCGCGTGCCATGGCTGTATCGGAAGCGGCTGGGGAAAATGCGAGCTTACTGGCAGACCTTGGAATTGATCCTGACCAGCCCACGAAAATTTGCCGTTGAGTTAAACCGGCCGGTGAGAATCAGCGTCACCGATGCGAAGAGTTTTCGAAGCATGAGCGGCTGGATCGCGGCATTCACGTCTTTTTTCGCAGCACTATTCCTAGGCGTGACATTGATTTCGAGCTATCGCCGGGATGGATTGCTCGCCATTGCGTATGCGGTTGGTCTTCTTTTTGGAATAGCGCTGTTCGCGCAAATTGCCACCGACATGCCGACGTTTATTTGGCGCGGGTTGCACCCCACTCATCCTCACGAACTATCGCCCATCCAAAATTATGCTTCTGCGCCGATCAGTTTCATTGGTATTTCATTGGTCTTCGCAGCATCGTCGATGATCGTCAGGCTTGCCTTTCCGGGGGCTCCGTTTTACGTCACGCGGATGGTGTTGAATCTGGCGGCGGTCGTTGCACTGGCGATATTTGTTTGGTTCCTAATTATTTCACTCTGCTTCATGCGGACTTCGACCGGTTGTTCCGCAATGAGAATCATCGTGCTGGGCCTGTATCTACCATTTCATTGGATCGGGGCTGCAATAATGGGCGGACTGGTTGCAATGCTGATGACACTGGTTGTGGCAATTATCGGCGGATTCGTCTCGGAAAGTCTGGGGTTGAGAGTGATGTAATCTGGATGTCTGCTTACTGGCCGCGACAGACTTTTTCCAAATCGCGGAAAAAGTCGGGATAGCTCTTGTTCACGCATTCGATCTCCTTGATCGTCACGCCAGCCGTGCGCGTGCCGGCGACGGCGAAACTCATGGCCATGCGGTGGTCGTCGTAGGTGTCGATGTGGGCGGGCTTGAGCTTTCCATCCTCGGGGGGCTGAATGGTCATTGCGTTCTGTTCGATATCCACGTCCGCGCCCAGTTTTTTCAGTTCATTGGAAAGGGCAGCCACGCGGTCGGTTTCCTTTACTCGAAGCGTGTGAATCCCGCGAATGGTGGTGGGGCCTTCGGCAAATATGCTCGCCACCGCGAGCGTTTGAATCGTATCAGGCATGCCGGACAGATCGATGTCGATGCCCTCCAGCTTTTCGGGGCCTTTGATGGTGATGAAATCCTTGCCGAAGATCAGGCTCGCGCCCATTTTGTGCAGCACATCGGCAAAGCCGATATCGCCTTGCAGGCTGGATTTGCCGAGATGTTCGATGGTGATCTTCGATCCCGGATTCACCGCAGCGGCAGCGAGAAAATAGGTTGCGTTGCTCGCATCGGGTTCGATGGCGTAGGGGACGGCTTTGTATTTCCCACGCGGAATGACGATTTGCTTGGGCTGATGTGTTCGCGGGTCGCGAGCCAGTTCAGGGGTCACATGGAAATGATCCATGAGCTGCATCGTCATCGCCACGTAAGGCCAGCTTGCCTGGTTGGGCTCCAAATCGATCCGAATTTCATTTCGCGCATAAGGCGAAACCATCAGCAGGGCGGAAAGAAATTGCGAGGACATTCCCGATGCAAACTGCACGATGCCGCCGGGCAATCCGCGGCCATTCACACGAAGCGGCGGAAATCCCGGCTGGCCGAGGTAGTCAATTCGCACGCCCAGGTTTTTCAGTGAATCGACCAGTTGCCCGATCGGGCGCTGCCTCATGCGCTCGATGCCATCAATCGTGAAGCTGCCTTCGCCCAGAGCGCACAGTGCCGTGATAAAGCGAGTGGTCGTGCCGGAATTTCCGCAAAACAGTTCGGCATCGGTGGATCGGATTTTCCCGCCGCCGCCGGTAATGCGGACCGTCTGTTTGGATTCATCGACGTCCATCGCAAAGCCAAGCTTTGACAAGCCAGCGAGCATGACGCGCGTGTCATCGGCGAAGAGGACATTGGTCAATTCGCAAGGCCCATCAGACATGGCCGCGATCACCAGTGCGCGGTTGGTCAGACTCTTCGACCCCGGCGGGGTAATCGTCGCCGTAAAGGGCTTGCTAATCGGGTCAATCCGCAAATCGCTCATGATGGAAGTATAAGACTGAAATCGAACTCAATCGCAAATCGCAAATCGCAAATCCAAAATCGCAAATCGAATCAGTCCCAGCGAAATACGCCTTTGCCCCAGGCGTAAATGTAGGCGAGCAGCAGGATCGCGACGAACAGAAGCATGGAAACGAGCATCACGCCGCCTTGCCCGGAATGATTTCTCATCTGGTAGCCAAAGATCGTGGCGAAGGGATAGAAGAATACGATTTCGACATCGAAGACCAGAAAGATCATGGCCACGACGTAAAAGCGGACGTTGAACCGCTTATGCGTGTCGCCAATCGGGACCATGCCGCTTTCGTAGGTGCTGGACTTCACGTCGCCGGTATTTTTCGGGCCGATCCAGGTCGATAGAATGACGTTGCCGATCACAAACCCAAGGGCAATGACAATCAGCAAAACGACCGGCGCCCAGGAGGTGCCGAGTTCGGTGGCTTGTTGGGCCAAGGTCATTAACGACATGCGGGTAATTTATCGGCGGGGTCGGTTAATGCAAATCTGATCTCCAGAATCGCGTTTTCTTGGGTGTTTCCGCCCTTGCCCGAGTCGATTCCGGCTGCGATTATACGACCCATATGGCCAATGAAACTTTTCCAATCGATTTAACCGCGCTCAAGCCGTTGAAGCTTGATCCCTCCAAGACCACTTTGACGGACGACCAGCGCAAAACCTTACAACACAACATTCAGCTTTGCCGCGACGCGATCGTCTTTTTCACCGCCGTTGCCGATGCCAAGGGGCTTGGCGGGCATACCGGCGGGGCGTATGACACGACGCCGGAAGTGACGATCATCCGCGCCTTCATCGCCAACGATGCGCCGATCGTGCCGATCTTCTTCGACGAAGCCGGTCATCGCGTGGCGACGCAATATCTGCTCAGCGTGCTGGATGGCGCGATGCCCGCTGAAAAGCTGCTGCACTATCGCGAATTCAATCAGCATCTGCCGGGTCATCCTGAGCTTGGGCTTACACCGGGCGTGAAGTTCAGTTCCGGTCGGCTGGGCCATGTCTGGGCGATGGCCAACGGCGTGGCACTGGCGCATCCGGGCAAGGCCGTGTTCGTGCTCGGCTCCGACGGCGCGGAAATGGAGGGCGACGACGCCGAAGCCGCCCGGCTGGCGGTCGCCAAGCACATCAACATCAAGCTCTTCATTGACGACAACGATGTGACCATTGCCGGCTATCCCAGTAAATATCTGCCAGGCTTTAACGTCGGAAACACCCTGGCTGGCCATGGATTGAAGGTCGAGCGCGTCGATGGCGAAAACCTCGATGCCCTCTACGCCGGCGTGGCCAAGGCGTTCACCAGCGAAGGACCGTTTGCCCTGATTATCAAACGCATGATGGCGCCGGGCATTCCGGGCTTGGAAGGAAACCATCTCGGCCACGAATCCATCAAGGCGGCGCTGGCGCTGCCTTACCTGGAAAAACGCGGGCTGGGCAAGGCGGTGGAATTCCTCAAGGCCTGCAAGCCGGAAAAGAGCCCGCTGACCTACAAAGGCTCGACCGGCGCGGGCAAAAATCGCGACGACTTCGGCAAGATCATCAACGGCATTCTCGACGGCATACCCGTCGAAGAACGCATCGCCACCGTCCGTGTCTTCGACAACGACCTGGAAGGCTCGTGCGGTTTCCATCATATTCGCAAGGCCCATCCGGAAGTTTTCGTGGCTGGCGGAATCATGGAACGCGGCAATTTCTCCGCAGCCGCCGGGTTCGGCATGGAAAAAGGCAAGCAGGGAATTTACGGAACATTCTCCGCATTTCTTGAGATGGCGATCTCCGAAATCACGATGGCGCGATTGAACTTCTGCAACGTGCTGGCCCACTACAGCCACGCCGGCGTGGATGACATGGCCGACAATACCTGCCATTACGGTTTGAACAACATGTTCGCTTCTAACGGCTTGCTCGATGAGCACGATCACACGCGCCTGTATTTCCCCTGCGATCAGCACCAGTTTGCCGCGTGCATCAAGCGGATCTTCGAGGATCCCGGCATGCGGTTCGTCTTCTCCAGTCGCGCTGCCGTGCCGGATATTCTCAACGAGGACGGCAAACCGTTTTATGGCGAAGGATATAAGTTCACGCCCGGCAAGGATGATGTGATTCGCCAAGCCCCGGCGGGCGGGGGCTATATCGTCAGCTTCGGCGAAACGCTCTATCGCGCCCTCGATGCGGTCATCCGCTTGCAGGAGCAGGGCGTGAAGATCGGTTTGATCAACAAAACGACGCTCAACATTCACGACAAGGATTCGCTGAAATTGCTGAAGGATGCGCCTTTTGTGCTGGTGGCTGAAGGGTTCAACGTTCACACCGGCGTGGGCAGCAAGTACGGAACTGAACTGCTCAAGGCCGGCTTCAAGGGCAAGTACAACCACATCGGCACGCATCGCGAAGGTCCCGGCGGGCTTTGGCAGCAGATGGGTTACCAGGGTCTCGATCCCGAAGGAATCATCAAGGCGGTCAAGGCGCTGCAGTGAACGATGCACCCGCCGATCTGTTGACGGTCGATCAGGCGCTGGCAGTGCTGGACGAAGCTCCGGTTCGGCCGCGCGTCATGCGGGTCAAACTCCAGGACGCTGAAGGTTTTCGACTGGCTGCGCCAGTCGTGGCCGATCGGGATTATCCACCATTCGACAAGAGTTTGATGGACGGCTACGCCGTGCGCAGCGTTGATTTGCAAGCGGCTCCGACGGAATTGAACGTAGTCGGAGAGATTGCAGCCGGTCAGAGCGCAAGCGTTTCCCTTCAGCCCGGCCAGGCGATGGCGATCATGACCGGTGCGCCGATGCCCGATGGCGCGGATTCCGTCGTGCCGGTGGAGGATTCTGATTCCGCGGGACCGAATCGCGTCAGGTTGCTGGCAACGGCCCAGGCTGGACGGTTCATTGCCAGGCGCGGTTCGGATTGTGCTGCCGGCTCGGTCCTTCTGGAAAAGGGGACGAAACTGGAGGCTGCCCAACTGGCGGTGGCTGCCAGTATCGGCGCTGCCGAGGTGGATGTATTTGCCAGGCCTTGCGTGGCGGTTCTGTCCACGGGTGATGAGCTTGTTCCGATCGATCAAACGCCAGGCCCCGCGCAAATTCGCAATTCCAACAACATCATGCTCGTGGCGCTGCTGCGCCGGCTGGGCTGTGATGTCACCGATCTGGGCAGCGTGAACGATGATCCGAAACTCATCCGCCAATCCATCGAAAAGGGGTTGCAATCCGACATCCTTTTCGTCAGCGGCGGCATGAGCATGGGGCAGTACGATTTTGTCCCGAAAATCCTGATCGATCTTGGCGTGGATTTGAAAATCACGAAATTACGGATCAAGCCAGGCAAGCCTTTCATTTTTGGAGTGAAGGGGCAAGGGGCAAGGGGCGAGGGGCAAGTATATTCGCCTCTTGCCCCTTGCCCCTCGCCCCTTGCCCCTGCGTTTGTCTTCGGCCTGCCGGGAAATCCGGTCAGCAGCTTCGTTTGCACGCTGCGACTTTGCTCGCGGCTGATCGCGCGGATGAGCGGCTGGGCGAATCTGGATCGCTGGATCAGCGCGAAGCTTTCTGCCCCGCTGGAAACCAACGGCCCGCGTGAGTTTTATCAGCCGGCCGTTTTTGACGGTTCAATCGTCCAACCCTTGAAATGGAAAGGATCGGCTGACATCTATACTCTGGCGATGGCCAATGCCCTGATTGTTCGACCCGAAAATGCCCCGGCCCGGCCGGCGGGGGCGGAAGTCAAAATACTGGAGATCCCCTCATGAATCTCTCCCATATTTTGCTCGCGATTCTCATGGCAGGCTTGTTGACCGGTGGAACCTTCACCTGCAAAAGCGGCGACGACAACCATCACCACGTTGGCATGTTCAAATAAAACTTACAGATGCGAGTCGGGTTTGGTTGATTCATTTAGCGCCGCCGCTTGCGGCGGGTTTGGCGCTCGAAAACCCGCCGCAAGCGGCGGGGCTAAAAAATTTCGGGAACAGACCGATTTATTTACTGAATTTTCTTCGCGCTCATCGCGATTCATTCCTGATCTTTCACTGCGGCGATCGCGTAAAACGGTCTGCCTTCCCGTCGATATTTTCGTTCGAAATTCGTGCCGACGAATTCCCCTTCATTCGCACTGCCGGGCCGGTTGTAATCGACGATTTTCAGCGTTGATCCTCCCACCACCTGCTCCATCTGCTCGAAATAATCGTGATGATCCGTCACGATTTGCAGTCGCCCGGCTGGAGCGAGCACGCGGATCACCTCGGCCATGAATGGCGCTTGAATCAGCCGGCGCTTGTGGTGTCTTTTCTTTGGCCAGGGGTCGGGAAAATAGATATGCACCACAGCCAGGCTTGCATCGGGCACAAATTCGTGCACGAAATAGGCTGCCTCCGCTCGGGCCGTGCGAGTGTTGGTGCACCCCGCGCGGCGAATGCGGTCGCTGGCGTAGCGCCAGAACCATCGCGCGTATTCCAATCCGAAGAAATTCACGTCAGGCCTCGTGCGGGCCTGCTCCAGCAGAAACGTTCCCTTGCCCGTGCCGATCTCCAGTTCGACGGGATTGGCATTGCCGAACATCTCCGCCCAGTTGATGGGTCGGGCGATTTGCTCGACATCCAACCCGACCGGCTCGACGATAAACTCACGATGCGGTTGCAACGGACCTCCAGCGACCCGATTCGTCGTAAACCATCGAATGCTACTGATCCCCCCGCTGCGCTGCCAGCCGCAATGCAGGCGAATGCAGCGAGTTTGAACGTAGGAGGGTACGGTGGGATACCGTCTCGTTCGCTAGGCAACCAGTGGCGGGGGGTGGCGTTGATTCTGAGATCGAATGACCAATGGCCAAGTCCCAATGACCAACAAAATC
>DASZXJ010000106.1:0-38085 GCA_035545895.1 Tepidisphaeraceae bacterium
ATACGATCAAGTTGATCACACTTGTCGTGATTCCCCTCAAACAAACTGAGGAACGACGCCTGTGTTCCGGTCGTTCCTTTGACCCCACGGAATTTGAGTGTGGCAATTCGATATTCCAATTCCTCCAAATCGATCGCCAGATCCTGCGCCCAGAGCGTGGCTCGCTTGCCGACGGTCGTCAGTTGTGCTGGTTGAAAATGCGTGAAACCGAGCGTCGGCAAATCCTTCCATTGCAGGGCAAACGTCGCCAGCGCATCGATTGCGTTGGCGAGTTTTTCGCAAAGCAGCTTCATGCCATCGCGCATGATGACCAGATCGGCGTTATCGACGACATATTGCGATGTCGCGCCGAGATGAATGATTCCCTTGGCGGCTGGAGCAACCTCTTCAAATGTATGAACATGGGCCATGACGTCATGTCGCAAACGCTTTTCCCAATCAGCCGCCCGGTCAAAATCAATTTCATCGACCTTCGCCTGCATTTGCGCGATGGCCTGTTCGCTGATGCGCGAAATGCCCAGCTCTCGCTCGGCCCGCGCCAATTCGACCCAAAGCCGTCGCCACAAGCCAAATTTGTGTTGCGGAGAAAAGAGCTTGAGCATTTCCTTGCTGGCATTTCGCGCGGCAAGGGGAGATTCGTAAGTGTCATTGGACATCGGCAACAATTCTACAGAACAGCCTCGTACCCTGCGAGTGTTGGTGTTTAGTTGCTGCTGGGAACCCCGCGGCGAGAGCACAAAAGATATGTCGCTAAAAACATCACGAGCATGACAATCCCCAGCGCCGAACCGAATGGCCAGTTTCTGGCTTGCACGAACTGGTTTTGAATGACATTACCCAAAAGCGGCACGCGGGCGCCGCCGAGCAGGTCGGTTACTGCGAACATCCCGATGGCGGGTACAAAGACGAGCAAAATTCCGGCGGTGACCCCCGGCCAGGTCAACGGCAGGATCACTCGCCAATACGTCTGCCACGGCGAAGCATACAAATCCATCGAGGCTTCGATCATCGAAGTATCGAGCTTTTCGACGCTGCCGTAAATCGGCAAAATCATGAAGGGCAAATACGTGTAAAGCAGGCCAAGCATGACGGCTGTCGGTGTATAAAGCAGATTCAACGGCTCGGCGATGATTTTGAGGCTGGCAAGGAATCCATTGAGCAGCCCACCATCCGAGAGAATGGTGCACCAAGCATACGCGCGAACCACGAAACTGCTCCAAAACGGGACCATGACAAGCATCAAAAGAATCTGCCTTTGTGTTGATGGACTGCGACCAATGAAATAGGCAACCGGATAGCCCACCAAAATGCACAGGAATGTCGTTGCTCCCGCGTAAATGATCGACCTCGCAAAAACCATCCACATGCCGGCTTCGAAAAGTCTTGAGTAATTGTCCGCTGTGAACGTGAATACCACCTGGCCCAGTTCGTCACGCTGACAAAAGCTGTAAATGAACAGAAGAACGGTCGGCGCAATGACGAATGTCGCGACCCACACCAGCAGCGGAAGCATAAGCAGCCAAACCCGGCTTCCCGGTCGCGGCAGCGTGGAAACTGATACACCATTTGTCATTTCAATTTATTCCGAATTCGGCAATCGGGCAGTGCGTTCATCCCTGGCTTTTCAGGTTCGTTATCAATGCATCGACATCGCTGGAAGCCTTGCCGATATCGCGAAAGGTGCCGAGTTTGGCTTCGCCTTTGGGATAGCTGGCGGGGTTGTCGAGCTGTTTTTGGCTGAGCAATTTGCGGGCTTGGAGATTGGGATTGGTGTAAGGAAATTCATCGCTGATCAATTTGCTGATTTCCGGACGCAGGCAATAATTGATGAATTGATGGGCCGCATCGACATCGGGCGCATCGACCGGAATCGCCAGGCTATCGACAAACATATGCGTGCCCTCTTCCGGCAGGACATAGACGAACTTCTGGTTTTCCTCCCATAATTTCGCGGCCTCGCCGGACCAGACCACTCCCAGATCGCAATCGCCATTGGATAAACTCGTCTTGGGGCTGTCCGAATCGTAGACACGAATGAGCCTGACCCAATCCGCGAGAATTGGCTTGGCTTTGGCCAAACTCCGCGGATTGATCTCGTTGACGTCCAGGCCCAGGCAATTGAGCGCCCAACTCACCATTTCGCGCGCATCATTCAGAACGACAATCCGCTTGGTGTACTTGGGATGAAACAGATCGCGATAACCGTGAATGGGCTCCTTGACCTTTTCCGTGTTGACAACAATGCCAACGGTGCCCGTCATATACGGAACCGAATACTTGTTGCCCCGATCATGCGGCATGTCCATATATTGCGAGCCGATGTTCTTCAGGTTCGGCAATTTCGAATGATCGAGCACAGCGAGTTTGTTCAGCTTGGCGAGTTGTTCGATGATGTATTCGGATGGCTGGATGACGTCATATTTGGACGCGCCGCTTAAGAGCTTCTGCACCAGGGCTTCGTTATTGTCGATTGCGTCGTAATGAACCTTGATTCCGGTTTCCTTTTCAAATCCATCAATTACCTTTTGCGGAACGTATTCCGACCAGGCCAGCAGCGTGATTGACTTGGCGCCCTTGTCGCAACTGGCAATCAGCAGTAGACAAACGGCCAGACACGATATCCATTTCATTGCATGCTCCGGCGATTCAAGACGGTAATGACCGCGACAAAAACACAGGTTCCAAGAATGAGCAGTGTGCTGACGGCATTCAGTGTGGCGTTCTGCCCGGTGCGTGCGAGGCTGAATACCTTCATTGGCAGCGTCTGCCGATCCGGGCCTGCGACGAAATAACTGATAATGAGTTCGTCGAGCGACAAGGTAAAACTCATCAGCGCCCCGGAAACAATGGCCGGGCGAAGATACGGAAGGATCACGCGAATGAACGCCGCGCGAGGAGTCGCGCCTAAATCCATCGCGGCCTCTTCCAGCGATGCGTCCATCCCCGCCAGCCGCGCCTTGACAGCCAGCAGCACAAACGGGAAACAAAATGTCGTGTGCGAGATCACCAGCGTTGCATATCCCAGTTGCATCTTGATGGTCGCAAAGAAAATCAGCAGGCTTACACCCATGAGAATCTCCGGCATGACAACCGGCAAAAGCAGGGTCGCATCGAGGAATTTTTGATAGCGGGTTTCATATCGATGCGCCACCCAGGCGCCCATCGTGCCGAGAATGGTCGCCAATAGCGTTGTCACAATCGCGACCAGCAGACTGTGGATCAGCGAATCAATCAGTGCCTGGTTGTGTGGCAGTTGCAGATACCAGTCCAGGGTAAAGCCGTGCCATGCACTGGCCCATTTGGACGCATTGAAAGAATAAACCGACAACAGAACGATTGGCAGGTAGAGAAAAGCCAGAACCGCAACCGTCCACACGCCGAGAATCGCATGCACGCGCGCCATGCCGGCCGGAATCAACGGCTTGGTTTTTATCGGCGAACCATTTTCCACGTTCGCCAGATTAAGGCGATTGCTGTTTGATCTCAAATCTTTCATTCGCGGCAGCAAAGTTATCGCTATACTTCGCGACCATGGCGCAGGCGATGGTCGAGGTCCGGCAAGTCAGCAAACGCTTCGGCGATTTCATTGCGGTGGACAATCTGAGCCTTTCCATCGACAGCGGGGAATTCCTTACCCTCCTTGGACCCAGCGGCTGCGGGAAGACGACCCTCCTGAGAATGATCTCCGGGCTGGAAACACCCACCAGCGGGCAGGTGCTGCTTGATGGCCGCGATGTCACACATATGCCGCCATACCAGCGCGACGTGAACCAGGTTTTTCAAAGCTATACATTGTTTCCTCATCTAAATGTCCGCGACAACATCGCATTTGGCCTGAAAATGAAGAAAGTGCCGCATCCCGAGGTTGACCAGCGCGTGCAGGAGGCGATCAACGTCGTGGCGCTGGGCGGCATGGAACATCGCAAGCCTCAGCAATTATCGGGAGGCCAAAAACAGCGCGTCGCCTTGGCGCGGGCAATCGTGAATCGACCCAAGGTGCTCCTGCTCGATGAACCGCTGGCTGCGCTGGACGCCAAGCTTCGCGAAGCCATGCAGATCGAACTCAAACGACTTCAACGGATGCTCGGGATCACGTTTGTCTTTGTGACACACGATCAATCCGAGGCGCTGGTCATGAGCGACCGCATTGCAGTGATGAACGCTGGGCACATCGAGCAACTTGCATCGGCGGATGTCGTTTATCGAAATCCCGCGACGGCATTTGTCGCATCATTCATCGGACAGGCGAATTTATTGGAAGCGGATTGGATTGCCGGGTCCGCGCGAGTTCGTTTAGCGGGTGGGGATGAGCTTATTTTGCCCAATACGGTTGCGCCAAGCGGCAAGCCGCAGGTTCGGCTTTTGATAAGACCTGAAAAAGTGCGAATCGATCGATCACCCATTATCGGCGATAATGTGATGCGCGCCCGCGTTGTCGAGACCCTGTTTCGCGGCGCGATTGTTCAATTCCTCTTAAAGACAACCGCCGGTCTTACGCTCACCGCGATGTCGGCTGACGAAGGCGCCGGCAGCACACCGGTCCGCCACGGGGATGATGTATTTTGTCAGCTTCATCCCGAAGATCTGGTCATTCTTCAGCAGCCAGCGTTGCCCTGACGCGCGTATGCACTGCTCCCCTGATGGCCCATCTTGAAAAGCGCGGTAACAATGACCTAAGAGGATAATTATGGCAAACAATGAATCACCCGTTGTAGCTGTCTTTGATGACCGTTATCAGGCTGATTTGGCTGTGCACGACCTTGAAGAGGCCGGTTTTGATCACGATCACGTTGGCTTGGTCATTCGTGGAAGTGATGCAACGCAAGGGGGAATGATTACCGATGCGGTCGCCACCAAAGACGCCCGGGGGGCTGCCATCGGTGCTGTGACGGGGGCGGTTGCAGGCGGAATATTGGGCGCGCTTGCGTGGGTATTGTTGCCCGGCGTCGGACCTGTCCTGGCGGGCGGTTTCTTTGCGGGACTGGCGGGCGGCGCCGGTGCGGGGACTGCAATTGGCGGCATCCTGGGCGCGATGACCGGACTGGGAATTTCAGAAGACGAAGCCCGCTATTACGAAGAACGCTTTCATGAAGGCAAAGCCATTGTCGCGGTTCGCGCGGGAAATCGCGTGGCTGAAGCCGAAGGAATTCTGCTCCGTCATGGCGGATACAACATGCACATCTGCGGTACGCCTGCAATTCCCACCAGCGGCGTGATGAACACGCCTTAACTTCACCCATATTTGCCGATTAAGCCGGCTCCCAAAAAACGCGGACCGGTTTGGTCGGCCTTAGGATTGATCAATAGCCCGGCTTGCGCGGTATCCGCTGATCCATCATCGCGGCGTTGTATACAAATGCCGCCATGATCGTCGATGCCTGCTTCATATCGTCCGCCTGGATTCGATCAAAGACATCCTGATTGGAATGGTGCGTCCGAGTCGAATATTCGATCGGGTCCTGAATGAACTGAAAACCCGGCAGTCCGATGGCATCGAATGAGAGATGATCCGTGCCGCTGGTGTTGCTGAGCGTGATGGTATTGGCCCCGAGGTCGGAAAATGATTTGAGCCACTGTTTGAAAATCGGCGCGACTGCAACATTGCCCTGACAATAGATGCCGCGAATCTTGCCGGTGCCATTATCGAGATTGAAATAGGCGGACAAGCTGTCGTATTCCGGCTGTTTGTCTACGCGAGGCCCAGCCGGAGCGCTGGTTGCGCCTCCGCGCGGCCGGCGTGTGCCCCTGTCACCGCCGCCAGCACCGCGTCCGCCAATCGCCTGGCCAAAATGTTGTTTCATGTAGGCCGCCGATCCAAAAAGTCCCTCCTCCTCGCCCGTCCAGAGTGCGATGCGGATGGTCCGCCGCGGTTTGAGGTTGAGGGACTTGATGATCCGCACCGCCTCCATCGCAACACTCACGCCAATGCCGTTGTCGGTTGCGCCGGTTCCGGTGTGCCACGAATCCATGTGCCCGCCGAGCATGACGACCTGCTCCTTCAGATCCGTGCCGGGGATTTCGGCGATGGTGTTGTAGGCCATCGGATCGTCGTTATGTGTTTCGACTTTGAGATTGACCGCCATCTTCAATTTCTCGCCGGCTTTGATCATGCGCGCCATGCGATTGAACTGCTCGACGGAGACCGTGATTTGCGGCGGAATCTGGTTGGGATCGACGCTCCAGACGCTGGTCGGGCCGCGAGCCGCGCCCGTTCCGATGCTTCGCGCGGATTGAACGAATATCGTCCCACCATCCCCGATCGTGCTTGGGGAGCAGATCAGCGCCGCGTTTTCGCGAGCGGCAAAGTTGAAGATCTGGTTGACGATGTTTGCAGCCACCGCCGGGTTGCTGGCTGGACCTCGGGCAGCCGGCGCGCCGCGACGCCCGGCGTTTTGCAGCAGTTCGGCCAGCGATGTCGCGGGACCGCGCGCACCCCGCGCGGCGAGCTGCGTCAACTCGTCGTCCGTATATCGCGTTCCGTCGGCACTGAAATGCGCTTTGACCGGTCGCTCGCCTCCCACGAGAACAATCTTTCCCGCCAGCTTGCCGGCATATGCATCCAGATCGGATGGAGTGCGCGGATCAAGCATCACGACTTCCGCTTCAAGCGGCTGATCGAAGCCGGGCGACCAGGCGCTGGGCGCGGCAATCAATGGAATGGATTGCGGTTCGATCACCTCCGCGGAGAAACGTTTCATCGACCAGCCTCGACCAAACGGGCCCCACGCTTCCAGATGAGCATTCTGCAAACCCCAGGAAGTCAGCTTGTCACGCGTCCATTCGTTGGCACGCTTGAGATTGGGCGATCCCGTCAATCGCGGTCCGATCACATCGGTCAGGTAGCTGGCTGTTTCCATGACCTGCGAATGATTCAGGCCTTCATCTCGGATTCGAGCGATGGCATTCAGATCGACCGGCTGGATAGGCCGGGTTGACGCAGCCGCCATCGCTCTGGCTTGGTCTTCCGACGAATCATCACTTCCAGCGCAACCCCATATCACCAGCGGAATCCATGGCAGAAGGAATGAGAGCCAGAGCGCTTTTGATTTGAAATACATTGCTGACATGGGGCGGGGATTTTACCAAAAGAAAAACGGCCTCGCCTGAGGGACGTTCCGAGGTATCAGCACCATTGGACACGCCTCGCAAGCGAGGCCGCTAAACTTGGAAGAAAGCTGCAATTACTTCCTTTTCTTCGCGCCGCCCTGCTTGATGGCCGCATGAGCAGCCGCCAGACGGGCGATCGGCACGCGGTACGGCGAGCAACTCACGTAATTGAGCCCCACGCTGTGGCAGAATTCCACGCTCCTGGGATCGCCGCCGTGCTCACCGCAGATGCCGCACTTCAGGTCCTTGCGAACGCCGCGACCCTTGGTGACGGCCATCTGGACCAGTTGTCCCACGCCGCCCGTATCCAGCGACTGGAACGGATCGCGCTCCAGGATCTCCTTCTTCAGGTAATCCGGCAGGAAACTGTTGACGTCGTCACGGCTGAAGCCGAAGGTCATCTGGGTCAGGTCATTGGTCCCGAAACTGTAGAACTCCGCCTCGGCGGCGATCTCATCCGACGTGACGGCTGCACGCGGCACTTCAATCATCGTGCCGAACATGTAATCGACCTTCACACCCATCTCCTTCATGACCGCGTCGGCGGTGGCGATGGTAATCGGCTTGAGGTATTTCAGTTCCTTCACCGTACCGACCAGCGGGATCATGATTTCGGGCAGGACCTTGACGCCCTGCTTCTTGCATTCGCAGGCAGCTTCGATGATCGCGCGAACCTGCATTTCGAGAATTTCGGGATAGGTCACCGCTAAGCGGTCGCCGCGATGGCCCAGCATCGGGTTCATTTCATGCAGTTGCGACACGCGCTGCTGAACCTGCTGGAGCGACATGCCCAGGTCATTGGCCAGCGCCTGCTGATCCTTTTCATGATGCGGCAGGAACTCGTGCAGCGGCGGGTCGAGCAGGCGAACCGTCACGGGCAGGCCATGCATCTCCTTGAAGATGCCGATGAAATCTTCCCGCTGATATGGCAGGAGCTTGGCCAGCGCCTTTTTGCGATCGTCGACCGTTGTCGCCAGGATCATTTCACGCATGTGATGGATGCGCTGCGGATCGAAGAACATATGCTCGGTGCGGCACAGGCCAATGCCTTCCGCGCCGAAGCCGCGGGCGACTTTCGCGTCGGTGGGCGTGTCACCATTGGTGCGGACCTTGAGCGTGCGATGTTTGTCCGCCCAGGTCATGATCTGTTTGAACGGGCCGGAGAGTTCCGCCTTGACGGTGGGAACCTGGCCTTCGTACACCTCGCCGGTCGAGCCGTCGAGGCTGAGCCAGTCGTTGGCGCTGTAGGACTTGCCGTTGACGGTCAGCGTGCGATTTTTGGAGTCGATGATCAGGGCGCCGGCGCCGGCGACGCAGGGCGTTCCCATGCCGCGCGCCACGACCGCCGCGTGCGACGTCATGCCGCCCGTGCTGGTGAGGATGCCTTCCGACACATGCATGCCGCCGATGTCGGCCGGCTCGGTTTCACGCCGAACGAGAATAATTTGCTCGCCTTTGTGAACGCGCTCTTCGGCTTCCTCAGCCGTGAATGCGATCTTTCCCATGGCTGCGCCCGGTGAAGCCGGCAGGCCTTTGGCAATCACATTCTTGCGTGCTTTTGGATCAAAGGTTGGATGCAGCAGTTGGTCGAGGCTCGCCGGATCGACGCGCAAAATGCCCGTCTTCTCATCGATCAGCTTTTCCTTGACCATCTCCACTGCGATGCGCACGGCAGCGGCAGCAGTTCGCTTGCCGTTGCGGGTCTGAAGCATGTAAAGCTTGCCCTTTTCGATCGTGAACTCGAAATCCTGCACGTCCTTATATCGCTTTTCCAGGATGTTCTTGATCTTGAGCAGTTCCTTCCAGGATTTCTCACTCCATTTGCCCATTTCGGATTGGCAATCCAGAGGCGTGCGAATGCCGGCCACCACGTCCTCGCCCTGTGCGTTGACCAGGAACTCGCCGTAGAAGCTATTCTCGCCGGTCGAGGGGTTGCGGGTGAACGCCACGCCGGTGGCGCTGTCATCGCCCATATTGCCGAAGACCATCGACTGCACGTTGACGGCCGTGCCTCGAAGGCCGGTGATTTCGTTCAGCTCGCGATACTTGATTGCGCGGTCGCCCATCCAGCTTTTGAAGACGGCTTCAATTGCATGCTCGAGTTGTACGAACGGGTCCTGCGGGAAATCCGAGCCGACGTGTTCGCGATAAACTTTCTTGTATCGCTCGACGACTTCCTTCAGCGCCTCGGTGTTCAGGTCGGTGTCCTGCTGGGCGCCACAAGCCTGCTTGACGGCGGAGAGTTCGGTTTCGAAATGATGGTGATCCACGCCCATGACGGTGTCACCGAACATGTTGATCAGGCGGCGATAGCTGTCGTAGGCGAACCGCTCGTTGCCGGTGAGCTTGGCCAGGCCGTCCACGACCTGGTCGTTCATGCCGATGTTGAGCACGGTGTCCATCATGCCCGGCATGGACATTTTGGCGCCCGAGCGGGCGGCGACGAGCAGCGGATTGGCAACGCTGCCGAATTTCTTGCCGGTCGTCTTTTCCAGACGCGCGATGTTCGAGCGAACTTCATCCATCAATCCGCGCGGCAGGCGCTGCCCGGCGTCGTTGTAGTCGCCGCAGGTTTCAGTGGTGATGGTGAAACCGGGCGGAACGGGCAGCGGCACGAGGGTCATGTCGGCGAGGTTCGCGCCCTTGCCGCCGAGCAGGTCCTTCATGTCGGCTCGCCCTTCGGCCTTGCCGGCGCCGAAGAAATAAACACGTTTGACGGACGACTTTTTTCCAGATGATGCGGACTTACGAATTTTTTTGGCTTGTCGAAGCATGGTTAGTGTTCCTTAATTTACAGAGGATTGTATCGAGGGCACCTCAGCGCCAACGCGAGTATAGGAACACGAGATAATCTGTCAATTTGCCGCAGAGAGGGATCTGATCAGGCAGCGCGCTTGATATCCAACTCAGCGGTTGGAGGCAACGCAGGAAGTGCTGAATCAGCATGTTGGCGGCAGGCACGCACGATCGACAAACCGCCGATTGTGCCCAGTAACACAACGGCCACGTTCACCCCGCTGGCGGCTGCGAGCGGTGGATTGACCATCAACCAGGCATAAAGACCTATCCATGAACCCACGAGCAATCGATCGATGAGATTGAGTCGCATTCCAGCGGGTCTTTGAACCAGTTCCGCCGCCAGCAACATCACCGCCGCCGACAGCAGCAGCAAATCATAATCAAAATAAAATGGCATGAGCAGCGGCATGGAAACAATGGTTGTCGCGATCAGGCGATCGTGATTGCCGGCCTTGCGAGATCGCCACCACGCGCCGCCCAGCCCAAGCAGGATCAGCCCACAACTGCACCACGTTAGAAGATTGACCAGCAGGCTCGCCTCGCCGGCCTGGCGGCCCTGAAAGAGCAATCGCCAGAACGCCTTGAGCGTGACATGACGTTCCCACAGGTAGGTGTGATCGACCTGCATGTATTTCAAGTTCAGCGGCAGACGAACCAGGTATTCATCGAACGTGCCCGGCATGGTGAGTAGTGTAACGAGCAGCAACACTCCGCCGACAAAACCCAAACCGAGCATTGCGCGAATACCCATGCTCAGGCCCAGCACGATCGCCACCACGGCCGCAAGTTGCGGTTTATAGAACAGCAGACCGCAGAATAACCCGGCAATTGCGGGCTTTTTTGATCGCCATGCGGTGACCACCAGCGTCAGCAACAGCAGCGACATAAACGTATTCTGCCCATGACTAATCGCCTGCACGAAAGGCATTGACGTGATAATGAGCACCAGCACGAGCAGCGAATTTCGCCAGTCCCCAGCAGCACTGGGTGGGAAGAAACGGATCAGCAGGATGATCGCGCCAAGCAGGCAGATCAGATTGACGCCCGTCCAAGCCGCCAGCGCCGGGCGATAAGACAGTCCGGCAAACGCAGCGGGAAGCCACGCGTAAAAGGGAGGATTCCAATACGGGCCAAAGCTCTTGCCGACTTCCAAATTGTTTTGCTGCGCGATGTCCTGTTCGGAAATCCGAACAGCATCCAGATCGTAAAGCTTATCAAACTGCCCGTTGCGGGCGAAGGTGCCGGCTGTATAGAACGCCATGAAATCATGGCCGAGCATTCGCGATCCGACGGCCTTGTCCTGGGGGATGAAAAAATTCCCGATGGTGAAGGTCAGCAGCACGGCCAATAGCGCAAACGCCGCCTGCCAAAGCCGTTTACGCAACGGCGCGGGTTGAAGTAATGCGAGTTTGGGCAACGGAAAGCGAATATTCATGTATCGGCTCTTGAAGGAACAACATTTATTGGGTTGATCCTTATCGGACTCTGGTTAATCTGAGCAAAACTTTCAACAGGATTTATCCAATGAATAAAACAACCGTGCCTCTGGGACTTTCGGCAAGTTTTGGCTTTGGCGATCGCATGGGCATCGCGACGGCCGGCCATGTGATGGCGATGAAACAATCGGGCAAGGGCATCGCGCCGATGTTTGCCCAGCAGTCGATCCGGGAGATGACGCGCACCAACCGCACGCCGCAGCAGGTGATGAGCGATGCGCTCACCGCTGCCGCTGCCGCCGGCTGGACCGGCCCGCAGGGTTCCGATGCTGACCATCTCAAGACCCCGCAGGACATCGAACGCACCGCCGCCGAGGGATTCTGCTTCTTCACGATCGATCCATCCGGCGAAGTCGATGCACATGCGGACGATTACTCCCCCGCCCAAATCCAGGAAAAGTTCAAAGCCGTTGCCAGTCAGGTTGACTGGGTCGATACCTACAAAAACAAGAAGATCAAACTCAGCACCGGCACGACCGTCGATCTGAACGAAATGGCGGTTCTGAAAGCCGCGGTGAAATATGGCCGCGCGATTAATCTCGCGACCAGCCTCGCCAAGCACATCGAAGCGACCGCCAGAAAGCTCGGCCGGCCGTTCGAAATCGAACTCAGCGTCGATGAAACACCCCAGCCGACGACGCTGGCGGAACACTGGATCATCGCGGACCAGCTTCGAAGCCGTGGGGTCAAGCTCATCAGCTTGGCGCCGCGATACGTCGGCGATTTTGAAAAGGGCGTGGATTATAAAGGCGAGCTCTCGGCGTTCGAAAAATCCCTCGCCGACCACGCCGCCATCGCCGATCAACTCGGGCCTTACAAGCTCAGCCTGCACAGCGGTTCGGACAAGCTGACGATTTACCCCTCGTTTGCCCGCATCACCAAGGGACGTTTTCATGTGAAAACCGCGGGCACGAGCTATCTGGAAGCGCTTCGCGCGGTGGCGCGTCACGATGAGCGGCTGTTCCGCAAGATCATCGACTTCAGCCGTGGTCGCTATAACACCGACCGCGCGACGTATCACGTTTCCGCGACGCTGGAAACCACGCCTCCGCCGTCCGATCTGAAAGACATCAAGGCCCTCGAGCGGGTTTACCTTGAAATGTGGTCCGACGTGAAACCCGGCGCCGGCTTCACCGAACCCGGACGGCAGATTCTGCATTGCACTTTTGGTTCGGTATTGACCGACCCCACGCTCAAAAAGGAAGTCATGCAGATTTTGACGGAGCATCGCTCGACCCTGGATGCAATCCTCGCGGAACATTTTGGGAAGCATCTGGAATCGCTGAAGTCGGGGATGTAAGCCCCTGCTCGGCTTCCAGCCGGCGCAAGACCATCACTCCAACCCCGGCGGCGGAGAGTTCGGTGAGGGTCTGCACAATGCGCATGACAACGACCGCAACCGCCGACATCGCTGCCGGCACGACCGAATGCTGCATCGCCTGCTGAAAGATCAGCTCGCGCGGGCCGAGTCCGCCCGGTGCAAACAGGGCGAGATAGCTGATCGTGTACCCAAGCCCGGCGATGGATATGAATCGCAGGATCGATTCTGTCCGAACCTCCGCCACCGATGCGGTGATCAGCCACAACGCAAACCCAGCCAGCACCCATTGCCCAAACGCACACATCACCGGCACGAGGTAATGCTTTAGATCGGGCACGTGATCAAGTTGCGGGCGGTTCAATTTCCTGAGAACAAAGTTCAAAAGCCGCGCAAACACCGCTGGATGCAGGCAGACAATCCCAATGACAATAATGGCGGCTGCCGGAATCGTTCCGTTGGGTACGAAAACTTTTAACAGCGGCGCACCGACAATCAGTCCGCTCATCACCGCCAATCCATCCATTGCCAATACGACGCTGAGCGCGATGGCGGCGGGAATCTGGAACTTTCGCAGCAGATACACCGCGCCCGCCAGACTTGCGATCTTGCCCGGCACATATTTCCCCAGGGGCGGCACCCACGCGACGGCCATCATCACACGCATCGGCGGTGCGTGCGCATACGCGCCCAGCAATGTGCGATACGAAATCAATTGCAGCAGCGGAACCAGCAACAGACACATTCCCGCCAGCGCAATCGCCGATGGTCGAAAATGCAAAGCGCCCCAGTCGATCTGCTTGAACTGATTCGCCAGCGACCATCCAACGAATATCAAAACGACGATGAACAACGCCCATTTAATTGCGGATTTCATACCAGGCTCCGCAATCCGCGCCGTGCCGATTCAAACACGCGCTCCACCGTTACGGCTTCGATGCAATAAGGTTCGCGACACTTTGAACTCGTGTAAGGCGTCTGAAACGGATAGGTAAAACAGGGCGAACATGAATTCGGCGTCTGCACGACCAGATCGCGGCTGCCCGCAGGACAGACTCGCTCCGGGTCGGCCGGAGCGAATATGGTCACCGCGCGCTTGCCCACCGCTGCCGCCAGGTGCGCCAGCCCCGAATCCGAACCGACATACAACGCCGCGCGCTCCAGCACCGCGGCGGTTTCACCCAATGGCCCCGCCAGCTTCAATACATGCAATGAATCGCGATTCGAAATATGCGAGAAGATTCCCTCAGCCACACCGGCTTCGTCGGGGCCTTCCAGCAGCAGAACCGGCATGTTGAATTCTCGCTTCATCTGCTCGATCAACTGCGCATACGACCTGGGCGGCCAGCGCTTGGCGCGGGCGATTACGGTGTAACTTCCGCTTCCGGCGTGAACCGCGATATATGACCTTCCGCTCGGCAGTCCGGCTGATTCGAGATACCTGCTCGCGGCAGCGCGGTCGGAATCATTGACCGGAAACCTTGGCAGTTCGCGTTCATCCGGCTCGATTCTCAGCAGTTTGAGCAATCGCAGATTCTGAACCACATCATGAATGCCCCGCTCGGCGGGCATGCGCTGGCCGATGAATCCGAGCGCGGTGATCTTCCCCACCGGATAGCTGTGCAGCACCTTTTGTTTCGCGCCGCTGGTCAGCGCCAGCAAACTGTAATGCCACCGGTTCGATGGAAACGGGATCAGATAAACATCCGGCTTGCGCGGGCGCGCCCATTTGATGCTTCGAAACAGCGCCTTGATTCCCACTCCGGTGATGAGCACCTCATCGACTTCCGAGAGTCGTTTGAACGGCTCGCCCATCGCGCCGCTTCGCGCCAGGATCGTGATATGAGAATCCGGCCAGGCGCGCTTGATCTGCCGGACCATGGGCATGGCCATGAGCGAGTTGCCCAGCCCGGCGAGAATTGGAATGATCACGCGTTGGGCGTGCCGGCTGCTCATGCTTTGTGCGCAATCGCCAGGATCGTCCCGCTCATGCGAATCAGTTCGTATTTCCCGATTCCCAGCCGCTGCATCATTGCCTTCACTTCGCCGGGCGTGAAGAACTGCACCGGGCAATTACGCATCGATAGCCAGACCCAACGCGGAAAAGTCTTAAATGACCAGCGATACGGGAAACTTGCCACCACTCGTTTATTCGCCATCTTCCACATGCGCCCGAAATGCTCGTCCAGCGCAGCCTGACCGAGGATGTAATCGAAATATCCCATCGCGACGATTGTGTCGAACGTGCGATCCATCTTGGCGGTGAGGAAATCGCCGACGATCAGTTCGCAACGATCCATCGCGCCAACTTTTTGCAGATTGTTCTGTGCAACCCCGATCATGGCTGCAGCAAAGTCCAAGCCCGTCACCTTGGCGGCACCCTTGGCGATAAACGCCGCCATATAACGCCCCGGACCACATCCAACATCCAGTACCGTTTGGCCGGTCCAATCCATCTTCTGGGTCAGATATTCCCACCGCTGAACCATCCCCTGGCGGAAAATCCGATCGATGATCTTCTCCGTCAAAGGCTTCTGGGTTGCGTAATGCTGATCGAATTCATCCGCAATCCGATCAAAATAAACCTGTTGTTTGACCTGTGATTCTTCCATAAGTTGTCCAGACTCTAAACCACTGGCCGTTATCGAGCAACGATGGACTCCCCTAAGGACGCTACGTCAATCGGTCCCACGGCGGCGCCGTGGGCGTTCTTGTGGAGATTATGTCACTTTTTCCTTCGCCCGGGGCGATGGCAGGGCCGCTTGCGGCTGGGCGCGACGGTCAAAAACACGGTCGCGCTCAGCCGCAAGCGGCACCATATGAATTGCGCGTTTGTCGTTGCTGGCGCGCAACATTGCAGCCACGAACGCCGGTTCGTGGTTACGGTACACGCTGGTCTAAAGTTCACGCATGGGAATGAACGTGAAATCCTGGAGGAGGCGCTCCAATTTCTCTTCCAGCGTTTTCGTTCCGGCGTAGACGATCAGTTTCATTTTCAAACCCGTCTTGAGCCGTGGTAAATCGGGATCAAACTCCCGGGGATGAAAATAGACGTTGCCGGCGATGTTTTTCTTGTTCAAACTTCGCAAGCCTGCGCGGATGACAGGGTATGGAAGCAGGCGATAATACATGCCGCCGCCGAAGGGAATGGACAGGCCCGCCATGGAGTAGGTCGTGATGGGGAATTCCTTCAGGCCGTTGGAATGGGTGTAGGGAAATCGTCCGCCATCGCGGTAGCCGTGGAATGCGCCGGCGATGGGGTTGATGCTCGTGTCGTATTGCAAGCCCAGCTTGCGCAGGCTGTCGATGGCCCAGAGTGAGTCCTTGCGGATTGAAAAAAACGGGGCTCGGAAACCGAGGACGGGCTCGCCGGTGAGTTGTTTCAGGAAATCCAGAGATTGGCGCATTTCCTTTTCAAATTCATCAGGCTGAAGTTTGAACAGGGGCAGATGACGATAGCCATGGCTGCCGATCTCGTGGCCGGCGCGATGGATGGCGCGGATTTCCTCGGGGAATTTTTCGGCAACTTCGCCGAGCACGAAAAAGGTGCAGCGAACATTGTATTTCGCCAGGACGGTTAACAGACGCTTGGTATCGCTCGGCACACGGCTGGGATATTGCTGCCACCCATCGATGTTCCGCGCCGCGAAAGGCTGAAACCAGTCTTCAAAATCGATGGAGAGGGCATTTTTCATTTTCGATCGCAGATTTTGGATTTCGGATTGTAAAGACTCAATGTCTGGCATCCAAAACCGGCACAGCGACCGGCCAGCCGCTGAGGACGCCGGGACGGATGCGCAGCGCCTGGCCGTCCTTGATCTCATACAAATGCCAAGCTGTGTCATCCGATTCGATGATCTGACCATCGTGCGTTCGGAAAGCGAAATGCCCGATCGCCCAGACTGGCGGCTGATAGAGGTAATAGCGCACGTGGTGCTGCGTCAACCACGCGATGAGATCGGCGTTGGGCTCGCGACACAGTTCTTGCGGCACGTTGATGATGCTGCGATTGGTCAGAAAATTCAGCGCCCGGCGATAGCCGTCGGAATAGGAGATTTTGCCGATGTTTTCGATTCGCTGGCTGATGGCGATTTCATGCATGTCGTCGGGATGCTCGTTCAGATAAAACGCCGATTCGATCAGCGATTTGTGCAGGCCGCCCTGATAGCGCTCGTAAAAATGGGTTGCGTGCATGGCGCTGGCTTCGATGAGATAGGTTGCGCCGTTCAAACCCAGCACGCTGGCGAAAAACAGGTTCAGACCCAGTGGCCGCAACCATATGCGGGCATGTCTTAATTTCTCGGAAAACTCGACGATGGCCTCATACGACGC
This sequence comes from Tepidisphaeraceae bacterium, assembly GCA_035545895.1. Classification (GTDB taxonomy): domain Bacteria; phylum Planctomycetota; class Phycisphaerae; order Tepidisphaerales; family Tepidisphaeraceae; genus DASZXJ01. The sequence continues at coordinate 17,053 of DASZXJ010000106.1, forward strand.
CAGCACGACAAACGGAGCCAAAGGCACGATGTAACGCGTGACCGCGTCAGGCCAATTGGCGCCCAGCGCAATGACGTATAGCGCGCCGCCCAGCCATGCCCATCGTCGCCGGCGAATGGCGGGAACAATTACAAAAAGAAGGATCAGGATCGAGAGCAGCCACCCCACCGCCGAGTCGGCGGGGCGGGAAAATCGAAACGTCTGCGCCGGCTGCCACAGCAAACCGCCCAGCCATTGGCCGAAGTTGAGGAATCGCTCGACCGGATCGACCCTGTTGACAATGTCATAAGTGCCCGCCAGAAACGTGTCATATCGAGGGTCAAGCTGCGAAGGATCGATGGCGCGAAGCTGGCGCAGGGACAGGAAGACGATCACCGTCGCGGCAGCGGCCAACAGAACCGCCAGCCACCGGCGATTGGCGCGAGGCCAGAGTTCTCCGTGCAATAATGCTCCAGCCAGAACGGCAAACCAGGGGAGTGCTGCCTCGCGCACGGCGGCGGCGGCGCTGCATAACAGGATCAGCACAACGATATTTGCCCACGAATCGCGCCCGCTGCTGATGCGCAGCGCCATCGCAACCGCCGCCACCGCCAGCAGGGCAAACAGGGAATCTGAAAAGAACATGTAGCTCAGCGGAAAGACCGGTTCCAGAATGGCGGCCGTCACGATGCAAAGTCCGGCGATCAGAGGTGTGGCACATTCCAACAGCAATCGATAGCTGAGCAGCAAAAACCCGAGCATGAACGTCATCGGCAGGAGCTTTAAGAACCAAATCTGCGGGCTGATCTTCATCGCCCCAGCCAATACATAAGGCCAGCCCTGCGGGACGCGCACGACCGGCTCGCCATTGAATTGATAGCCGCGACCCTGCGCGATATTACGAGCCAGCGACAGAAACACCTCGCTGTCCCCATGGCGCACCCAGAATGGATTTTGCAGCAGCAAATATAGAGCGATGATGAAGCAACTGACGATCAGCGCGAGCCTGGACGATCCGCGCGACCCAGGCTGAAGCAGGGGCGGAGCAACAGATTCATCGATGGTGGCCAGCGTAGACATGCTCACATTCCCGGCACGCGCGTCGGCCAGTCTTTGGAGGGTGAAAGACCCATGACGCGTTTGGCCGAGTCACCCGTACCCGGAATATAATAAAGCCGCCAGCCCGCGCCGGTTTCCACCGCAGGCTGATCGCTCATGAGTTCCTGCAAAAATCCCACGCGGAAATGAAATAATCGCCAGGGCGACACTTCGGTCTGGTACAGTACATACTTCACGCCGAGCCCGCGCGCCCACGCCAGGAAATGCGGATTATCGCGCGGATCACCCAGCCGGACATATCGGCCGTTGACGCCGACGATCGATTTGCCCGTCAACATGGATGTCACGCGCAACCCGAGCCGGCTGATTCTCACCTTTCCGAGATTGACATAGCGATCGGTCGCACCGATTTCCAGATCGCCGGCATTGTGGGCGGTTAGCCATCTCGAAACCGAAATCAGATCGGCATCCATGCCAGCTTCGTAATTGGCGTAAAAGTCTTCGGATCGTGCGACCCAGACATCAACCGCCCAGAGCGCACCGTTGCAGATGACCAGCGAAACGACGAAGTACCCTGCCAGCACTCTGCATGTTTGCGCCACCGCCGGATTTGGCCAGCGCAGGCGGATCAATTCCATTCCCCGAAAAACGCCCAGGATGATGAACGGTGCGATCGGCACGAGATACCGCGCATTGGGCGCCGGCCAATTGAGCGCCAGCATGAATGAATAAAGAAGCATGGCCGGCCAAAACCATTGTCGCGAACGAGCCATTTGCAGGCCGGCAATCAGCCATGACAACAGCGCCATCGATCCGACAGCCAGACTGACCAGACCGAGCAGATTGCTGCTTCGTCCCAATCGCAGCGGCTGCCACAGCAGATAGCCGATCCAGTTGCCCCATGCGATCGCTCGCGCGATCAAGCCGGTGATTCCGCCTCGCGCGGGGTTGAACAGCGAATAGGTTGTCGCGACGTTGGCATCAGCGCGGTCAACGGGAACGCCATTGTCTTCGCCGATGACGCCCGATTCGCGAATTTCGCGCTGTATTTCAGCCGAGACGCGCAGTTCATAACGTACGGCAATGAACGCCAGCAGTGTCGCCAGGCCGGTAATGAACGCATACACCCACGCGCGATTGATTCGCGGCATCAATTCATCGTGCAGCAGCGCCGCCCCGACGAGCAGCCAGCTCAGCAATCCCGCCCAGCGCACGATGACAGCCGCCACACACAGGAGCGTCAACGCGGCGACGCGCCACCCAGCCGTGCGCCCTTCCTTGATCTGAAACGCCAGCAGCAGTGCCGCCGATGAAATCAGGCAAAACATCGCGTCGCTGTGCAACCAGAAGGTGAGCGAATAAACGTGCGAGATCAAACCCGCCAGGACAATCGCCAGCGCCGATGTCCAGGCCGATGCAAATCGCCTGCAGATCCAGAAGTCGATCGCCAGCGCGCCGAACATGCAGCTCATGGTGATGAGCTTGAGGACGAGAAACGTCGGGCTGATTTTCATCACCCCCGCCATGAAATATTGCCATCCCGGCGGCACGAGCGTAACGGGCAGGCCGTTGAACATGTTGCCGTGACCTTGTGCGATGCTTCGAGCGGCGCCGGTGTAGACCTCGCTGTCGCCGCCGGGCACCCAGTAGGGATTTTGCAGGAGCAGGTAGATGATCAGCAGCACGCCGGTGGCGACGGCCCAGGCGAGCCAGTCGGATGAGGCATGCTCGCGCGGCGCGTGAATCGCTGCGATTGTCCTTGGAATGCGTGGAATGTCCGCGGCCGTTGTCATGCGGTTTTTTTCAGCGCGTGCATGCAGAAGATGGTCCGCGAGCGAAAGCCGCCCGTCCAACCCTTCCCGCTCAGCAGATCAGTCGCGGCCTTGTATACCCGTACCGGAAACGACCAGGGCAGCAGATGCGGCTCGGTCCGGCGAACATAATCGCTGGTCAGGATGCCGTCTTCGTTCATCCGGTTCAATTCCTGCTGCGGATCGATCCCACCGGCAAAATCAAATCGCCGCGAAACGGTGAGCATCAGCTCGGCTGCCTCTCGGCGCGGCAGCGTAAACTTGCCGTCCAGCGACAAATCGAAGGTGATGACAAGCAACCCGCCCGGCTTGAGAACCCGGGCAAACTCCTCAACGATCTGAGCATAATTATCGGTGTGTTCCAGCACGGAAATGCAGCAGATTGCATCGAGGCTCGCATCGCCCAGCGGAAGGCTTTGCAACGGACATTGCAGGAAACTGACCTTATCCTGCTGGCGGTCGTGATTGATCCGCTGAAACATCGGAGCGTATGAAGGATCGTAGTCACAGCAGATAAACTGGGTTTGCGGCAGGTTTTCGATGATGAAATAGGGAAAATAAGTAACACCCGACCCGGCATCGAGTACCTTGGCGGGCTTAAACTCGAGCAATCGCTGGGCGACATAGGGGTATTCCCAACGCCGGCTCCAGAGTTTGAACGGGTCCAGGCCCCAATGCCGACCATACCCCGCCATGGCTTTCTGGTGGCGTTCAATGAACTGGCGATTGAAATCGACGTGCTGCCGATAAAAATCGGTGTTCTTGAGCAGACCAAGGTCTTTGAGGCTCGGAATTCCGTCCGGCAATCGCATGCCACATCTCCACATCGCGCCCAAGGCGCATGAGGGAGCGAATCGTAATGAGACGACGCATCCCATGCAATCGGGGAATGACAGTGGAACATTCCAACTGATCAGTCAACAAACTGAACTGAAGTGGAATGCCAGCATGGCCTGACGCCGTCACTCATACCTTGCCCGCCGTCAGTTCACCTTCGATTGCGGTTGGCGTTTCCGAGATCACCTTTTCAAGCACCATATCGGTGGTGATGCCTTCGGCTTCGCCTTCGAAGTTGAGGATAATGCGGTGTCTCATCGCGGGAATGACCACTTCCTTGATGTCCTGGAAGCTGACATGGAATCGGCCATCGAGCAGGGCGCGGACTTTGGCTGCGAGTGTGATGGCCTGGGCGGCGCGCGGGGATGCTCCGACTCGGACAAATTGATTCACCATCGGTATCGCGAAAATTCCCTGCGGGTGGGTCGCCAGTGTGCAACGGATTGCAAAATCCTGCACATGGGGGGCGATGACCACTCGGCGAGCGAGCTGCTGATGCGCGATCACGCGCGCGCCATCGAGAACGGGCTGGATGTCGGCTTTGTAGCCTGTTGTCGTCATGTCGAGAATCTTCTTCAATTCATCTCGTCCTGAATATTGAACGATCAACTTGTAGAAAAAGCGGTCGAGCTGGGCTTCGGGCAGCGGATACGTGCCTTCCTGTTCGAGGGGATTTTGTGTGGCCATGACGAAGAACGGCGCTTCGAGTTTACGAATTTCCCCGCCGGCGGTCACCTGTTTTTCCTGCATGGCTTCGAGCATAGCGCTTTGTGTTTTCGGCGTGGCGCGGTTGATTTCGTCCGCAAGCACGATTTGCGCAAAGATCGGACCGGCCATGAACGTAAATTCACGGCGGCCGCCTTCATGTTCCATGATGACGTTGGTGCCGATGACGTCGGCGGGCATCAGGTCCGGGGTGAACTGAATTCGATTGAATTTCAGATGCAGCGCATCCGCCAGCGCGCGGATGAGCGCGGTCTTCCCCAGGCCCGGCACGCCCTCGAGCAGCGCATGACCACCGACAAACAGGCACGTCAACACGCCATCGACGATCTCTCCGTGACCGACGATCGCCTTGGCGATTTCAGCCTGCACGGCACGGTAATCGCGTCGAAATGCATCACACTGCTGCTGAATCTGCGGGTCAATTGCGGGAACATTTGAGGTGGCCATGACTGTCCTTTCAAATTCATTTCAGCCACAATGGTTTAGGTGGCTAATCTTTTCCTTCTTCTTTCTGTTTAATCTGCTGTCGAGCACGCTTTTTCGCCCTTAGCAGGTTGGCTGTTCTATTCATTTCGTCAACTGAACAATCTTCTGGCTGAGCTGCAGGCAAAGCTGATTCACTTATCATCTCGCCATCGCGAGGCGTCTCAGAAATGTCCGTTCCATCCGCCGGCGAGCGATCAAGGACTGCATCCGAAATCTTGATGGAATTGATGACCGCCCCGCGCGCACGTTTCAGCGACTGAAGCGTGGCGCCGGGTTCCACCTTCCGTACTGTCGTGAAGTCGCGAACCAAACCGGCAAATGCGAGTCCGACTCCATGTACCGACAGTCGGTCCCATGCAATTTTTCGGGCTGCAACATCTAAAAGCAAAATACCCATTGCCATAGGCAGCATGAGGTCCCACACAGGCAACGAAGACGACGATTCCGTTAAACCTTCCCGCGCGAACAAATCCGTCATATTTGCGTCAAGACCGGGATGAATGCGTCCGCCCGTTCGAACCGCGAGACTGGTCAGCAGCGCATTGTTATCGTGCAAATCCCGAAATTCGGGAGAGCCATTGATCGAAATCCCTGCCACCAACGTGCCTCGCTGACCTTGCGGACCCTGATATTGGATGACCGATACATAGTTGTCTGAATTGGGCGTTTCAATGCTTCCTTCATAACGGCCGGGACTGGTTTGCGTCAGCTTTATATTTTGAGTAACGGAAGGGCCGTCCGCTCCAGCCACTTTCCCGGCAAATTGAAAGAAGTTGAGCCGTTGCTGTGCCTGATTGATCGCCTCGACAACGATTTTGGTGTGATCCCCATCCCGCTCGGTGGTGACATCAAAATCCGGATTAAACGCCGGGCGCGCCACTTGGCGCAGCAGTTGCGACCAAAAGCTGGCAAAGTTCGGCGATGCGGTCCATGCCGATGCCCATCGCCGCGTCACATCGCTGGTGAATACGGCAACATGTCCCAAGCCAGCCTGACGATAGGCAAGCAGTGGATCGTGGTAACTGTTGCTCGCGCTCAGAAGTAATTGCGATGAGGGTTCCAGCCGGGACGATGTCAGGACCATACCATTCAGATCGGGCATGGAAAACTGCGCCAATGTGGGGAAAAGCTCTTGCAGGCCTGGCAACTGTGAAACGCGAATCCCACCCGCCGGTTCACTGATGAGCGATCGGCGCAAGGTACGCGCTTCACGAATAAAGACCTGACTCAACTCATGCGGATCATCCGTTGCATACATGGTCCCTTTGCCGGCAGCGGCCAATTGTGAAAGCAGTTTACGGTCCGCATCGCCACCAACAGCAATCGTTGAAAGCGTAATATGAGCGGCAGGCAGCCGTCGCAAAATACGGTCGTAATCGTAAGGTTCGCTGATTCCATCGGTCAGAAGCAAAATGCGCTTGATAGCTGCCTGGGATGAATCGATTTTCTCAAGCGCATCAACAGCCTGGTTCAAAGCCGGCCCGATGGCTGTGCCACCTGCCGGCGAGATTCCCCGAATTTTCTGTATCGTCCAAACCGGATCCCGGTTTTCTGCCAGCGGAACTTCCCAAGTCGACGCGGCATCAAAGGCGATCACTCCCAGCAAATCCCCCTTCAATAAAGCCCGCGTCGCGAGAATGGCCGATTCGTTTGCGCTCTGCTGCTTGCTGACGGCAGGATCTCTCGACATTGGCTGGGCCATCGATCCGGAATGATCGAGCACCAGCACCAATGCCCCTGAGTAGATGATCCGTTGCGCAGGCACATCGAGTGATACCGGCAGAATCTTTTCCAATTCGCTGCCCTGCCACCCGCCAGCGCCCAAAGCTTCAGGCCCGCCTATCACAACAAGGCCGCCGCCAAAATCGCGCACATATTGCGTCAACAACTGATCCTGTTCGGCGTTCAACCCAGCCACCCCGTGCGGGACATTTCCGAGAACAACGGCGTCATACGATTGCAAATCAACCTGCCTCACGGGAAAACCGTCAACCGAGATGCGATCGAGTTGTGCCGTGCCGATGCCCGATGAATTGATCGCCGCCGCGAGAGGATCGCCCTCCCCAGCGGGGTAATGATCGACGTAAAGAATCCGGCCTTTGCCTCTGACAAACGTAAATGCAAAAGCGGAATTGTTTCCGGTCAACATATCCGAGGCCGTCGAGTCTGCCACAAACGACGCGCGATATTCATTGATGCCGCTTTCCTGCGCAGCGGGCAACTTCAGATGAATATGATTGGAGCCGGGTTTGAGTGTTGTCGCCCTCCAGGTTTGTACACCCGGTAAATCGGGATCCAAATCCATTGGGACATCGCGATTGGCGAGCATCAACTTGCCGCTCACCGGTTCGGCGTTGGTCGATCGCACAATAACATCGACCGCAAACGGCTCGCCCTGACGAACTGAGACCGGAGCGATCAGGCGATCAACCATGATTTCGTGGTGAACATCATAATGCAGCGGAATGACGTCGATCGGAATCCTCGCCGCCGAAGCCGCACTGGCGGCGGAGTCGGTGTCCCCTTGCGTGGCGTTTCCATCGGAAATAAGCACGAGGCGCTTCATCGCATCACCGGTGAAACAGGCCAATCCCAGATTGATGGCTGAAGCCAGATCGGTCCCGTCAATGCGAGCGTCGATGATTCCGCCGTTTGCCTGTATAGGTCTTCCGGGCAGGAAATCAATTTGTGAATGCTCCGCGAAGTGAACGGCTCCCATCGCATCGTCCTGCAAGGGACGGCGGGCATAGGCGTCGGTCATGAAATTCGCGATGGATGATGAGAGGCTGATGTTGGGCGGAGTTGGAATATTTTGAACGGAGGCCGATATGTCGCGGAGAACGACAACTTCAACATTGCGATGCGTCCGGTTCCACCTCGGACCAGCAAGGATCATGACGAGCAATCCGAGTAAGACCAGCCGTATGCTCAGGCAAACGTTCTGTCGCACCGGACCGAGCCAATTCAGGGATTTCGTTCCCATCCAGACGATCGGCAGGGCGATCGCGAGATAAAGAATCGCGACCTGCGGCAAACTCAAGTAATCGAACTTGAGCGGCGAGGAGAGATGATTGAAGATTTCATCAAGACTGTTCGGCATCTTTTTGATCGTCTTTCATCTTCTGCTGTGCACGACGTTTTGCCTCAAGCAAGCCGCCCATGTGTGCACCAGGACCGGCACTGGGCATGCCTTTGGGTTCGATCTTTTTGGGTGGCGGCGGGATTGGCTTATCGCTGGCGCCGCCGACCACTTGGGAAATATCTCCTTCGACGCCTTTGGCTTCGAATTTTCGCGTGCGATCAATCGAAGAAGACTCCGCCGATGGCATCGGCGGCTTTACTGCGCCTTCCTGGGTTTGTTCGCGGACGCGCTTGAGGGCGTCCAGAGTCGGTTTTGATTCGATCTTTCGGGTTGTCGTGAAGGATCGGACGAAATTCGCGCCCGCCAATACGGTTTTCTTGGTGGCGTTCCAATCCCACGCGATTCGGCGTACAGCCACGTCGAAAATGATCGTCGCCAATAGAATCGGCAGCAGAAGATCCCAGATCGGCAGCGGCGAAGCCGTGCGGGTCAACCCTTCGCGGTTGAACAGGTCGGCCGATTCGACATCAAAGGGCTTCAGCACGCGTCCACCGGTACGCCGGGCGATATCGAGAAGCTGCGCATCGTTGCTTTTGAGATCGCGCAGTTCCGGCGAAGAATTCACCGCCATTCCCGAAAGCATCACGCCGTTGCTGCCCTGGGGGCCTCGATAATTCAGCACGCCGACATAGCTGCCCGGTTGATCAGCCGCAAATTCATCGCTTTGATACGTGCCTGGCCCGGTCTGCACAAAATGGACGGGGATCGGTTTCATGTCCGGACCGACAACGGTTCCGCCAACCGACAGGAAATTCAAAAACGCCGCGTCGCGGTTCAGCGCTTCGACAACAATTCTTCCCTTGTCGCCATTTTGAACGGTCTTGACGTCAAAATCCGCGCTCATCGGCGGGCGAGAGACCGAACGCACGACCTGCGACCAGAATTTCTGATATCCGCCCGACGCCAACCAATTGGCTGCCCATTTGTTGTAGGCGTCGCTCGTCCACGCTGCCGCCTTGCCCAAACCCGCCTGCCAGTGCGCCAGCAAGGGGTCGTTGTTCTTCCCCGCGATCAGGGGCATTTCAACCTGCGGATTTTCCTTCTTGGTCGTTAAGACAAATCCAAAAACATCTGGCAATGCTGTCAAGCCCTTGATCAATTCGCTGGTCGAGCCCTGGTTCAACTTTACCGGAATGCCCTTGCCATCTTCGAAGATCAGCGAGCGACGAACGACGGTTGCTTCCTTGATGAAAATCTGCGGCAACTGGTTTGGATTGCTGTCGATCGGTCCATATGCCCGGCCCTTCAAAGCCTGTGCGATGTCGCGCATGGTGGGCGGCAAGCCCTGCGAGCTTCGATCGTGTGGGTATACGCTGACCGTGCTGACCGATACCTTGGCCGTCAGATAGGCGTTCATGAGCTGCGCGTTGGGCTTTTGCGGATCGCCGTCGGAAATGACGATCACATGCTTCTGTTTGGCATCGGAACGGATCAGCCCGCCCTGTCCATTGATGCCGTTGAGCGCAACATCCATTGAGTCATCGAAGCTGGGCATGTCGCCGAGCTTCATATTTTTGACGGCCGCGACGACTTTGGAACCGTCAGCTTTTTCCTGGAGGAGATAATCCCACTGGCTGCCGCCCGCGCCGCGAGGCCCATTGCCTCGCCCCCAGTCATAGCTGATCACGCCGATCTCATCGCGCGCACTGAGTGTTTCGATGGCCTTGAGGGCACATTGCTCGCCCCAATAATTGCCATCCGGCATTTCGCAGGAATGCATGACCAGCACGAGCGCGCCTTTGGGCATCTGCCGCTGTGACGGGATATCCATGTTGACGGGCAGCACTTCTTCGAGTTTGCTGCCTTGCCACCCGCCGGCGCCGTACGAGCTTTCCCCGCCGATCATCACCAGCCCGCCGCCCATGTCGTGGACATAGCTGGCAACCATCTTCTGTTCTTCCTCGCCAAGTCCGCCCGCGCCGCGCGGAACGTTGGCAAGAACGATTGCGTCATAATTCTGCAACTCGATCAGGCTGTGTGGAAACTGCTCGACACTGATCGTTTCGAGGTTGATCTGCTCTTCCTGTAATGCTTGCCGCAAAATCTGACCGCGGCCATCGGGAACGTTATCGACGTATAGTACCCTGCCCTTGCCGCGAACGAACGTGAACGCATCGGAGACATTGTTCTGAGTGAGTGTATCGCCGCCTTGCGCATTTCCCACGGCAGAGCCATGGGCGTTGCCGGCGATTTCAGCGGTGACGTTGTCGGCTTCAAACACTGCATGAAATTGATGGATGACGTTGCCGCCTTCCAGGGGCGGAACGGTGACGCGCTCAACATTGCGGGGACCTTTCAGGGTGACCGTTCGCGCCGGCTGAATGCCGGGCGTGTTGGGGTCCATGTCCATCGCCTGGTTGTTGTGCAGCACCGTCAACTTGCCGGTGACCGGCGGATTGGTCGCCCGTAAAATCACTTCGATCGTGAACGGCTCGTTCTCTCGCTTCCAGGTTGGCGCGACAAAACGCTCGACCAGCACCTCATCCTTCAGGTCATAATTCAGGGGCATGACATCGATGGGGACATGCTGCGCTGCCGCGGCTGCAGTGGCGGCATCCAGATCGCCATCGGTCATGTTGCCGTCGGAGATCAGGAGCATGCGATGCATCGAATCCTTGCTCATGCTCGCCAAGCCCAACTGAATGGCGGCGGAAATATCCGTGCCGTGCCCGTTTTCGCGAATGGCCTGCTCATCCAGGTTCAATGTGGTATTGGGCAGCGCATCAATCAGGGCTTGTGAGTGGAAACTGATTTGTCCGATCCGGTCATCGGCGGGTTTATGCGCTGCGTCCGATGCCGCGCGCAAATAGGCGTTGAGCGCTGCCTGCAAGCTCTTGTCCGGATGCCCGCGCACGTTGTTGACCGATTCGCTGATGTCGCGAAGCACCATGACCTCGGCGATTTTGTTTTCGCGCTGCCATCGTGTGCCGGCAATAATCAATACGAGAAGCAACAGGACCAGCAACCGCGCTCCCAGCGCCACCCAACGACGCACCGGCCCAAGCCCCGCCAGCGAACGCACGGCCAGCCAGACGATGGGTAATGCGATGCCGAAGAATAAAAGCGTCGCCTGCCACCAGTTGAGATACTCCAGTCGTAATGGCCAGATGAATGAGAGAATGGCGGGCAGCGGGCTGCCGGCAGCGGGCAGTGAGGAGAGAAGATTGATTGGTTGTGCAAACATTTTTACTGCCTGCTGCCAGCCGCCCGCTGCCCGCTGCCCGCTAAAACTCAAACACCTGCAACCGATTGTTCCCCGCATCCACCGCGATCACACGATCCCGCTTGTCCACCACCACGCCCCACGGATACGCCAGTTCTCCCGGTTCTCTTCCGGCCAATCCCCATTGAGCCAACCCTTTGCCGGTTTCCTTGTCGATCAATTGCACGCGATTATTGCCGAACTCGCAAACCACCAGTCGTCCCGATGAATCCATATCCAGCCCATATGGAAATCGAAATTCCCCCGGCCCTGAACCGACCTTGCCCATCGTGCGGACAAATGTGCCATCGGTCTTGAAGACTTCCAGCCGATGATTGCACGCATCGGTGAGATAAAGCAGATCGCGGTCGATCACAATCGATTGCGGCCGCGAAAATTCGCCGTTACCCTGCCCGAACTTGCCAAACTGGTAAAGAAATTTTCCATCGCGATCAAAAACCTGGATGCGGTCGTTGTCTCCATATTCGCTGACAAAAATATTTCCCTTCGAGTCAAACGCGATGTCCGTCGGATAAATGAATTGTCCGGAATCGGTCCCCTTTTCGCCCCATTTTTTCAGCAGCTCACCGGTGGCGGAATAAACCAGCACGCGGTGGTAATGCGTATCGGGTACATACAGGTTTCCATCCGGCCCGACCGTGAGGCCGACTGGTTTACCTTGTTCCCAGACCGGCGTATGCCAATCGGTGATGAATTTGCCGTCATGGTCCAGATGCTGAATATGCGCCTGTCGATCGACGATAAAAAATGAATCATCCGCCGCGGAGTAGGCGATGCCGCGCGGATAAACCACCTGGCCATGACCGATACCGGTGTCGCACCAAATCGCTTGCGGCTTGGCGCGATCGTGACAGCCGCAAACGAGTCCGACCAACAGCACCATGCACATGATTCGAATCGCCCGGCGACCGGCCCACCCCATCGCCAGCGCGATCGCGCCCAGGACCACAACCATGGCCGCCATGACCAGCGAAGCTTCGATCATCGCATCGTAGCGAAGCATATGAACCCAGGTCATGAGCATGGGGACGAGCATTTGCGGTTTTTGAGGAGAGATGAGCACCGTGGCGGGCACTTCGCTGAGAGAGAGGATCAGAACGAACATGGCCGATGCCCCCAGGATTGGCCACGCCAGAGGCCAGATGACGTACCGGGCCGTCTGCATGGCGCTCGCTCCATCGACTGCCGCAAGGTCGCGTAACTGTCGCCAAGGCCGTGACCACGTAACCGCTGCGGCTGACAGCAGAATCCAGCCGAACCGTCCGACGTACGCCATCACGACAATCAGCAGACCTTCATATACCCACCCCAGCCACGGGCGATTGTATAGTCGAATCAGCGCAATGGCGAGAATTTGTCCGCCGATTAGAAATGAAACAACCGATACTCCCACGAACCCCCGGCTCTGCCTGAGGACCGCTCCCATGGCGATCATCATCCCGACAATACCAGTCACCCCCGCCACTTCGATCGATCCGGTTAATTGAGGTGAAAACTCCTCCCAGATGCGATGAATATCAAAAGGCCGGCCCATCGAAACAATCAGCGCGGCGATCGGCACCGCCAGCGCAACCGCCACGATCAGCCAACTGCCGGCTTGCGACAATGTCGGCGCATTTAGCGCGGGCGGCCAATGGCCGGTCTCCATGTTCTCGGCGGCGGACAATTTTCTGGCGCCCAGATACGCCATCAGCGCCAGCAATCCCACCATCGCCAGCATGGGCAGCGCCGTCTCCACCGCCGCGGCAGCGCGAGCGCTTTGATCGGGCAATGAACCGCTCCCAACCGAAGCAACTCCCATCGCCTGCGTGATCGGATTGGCCGGCGATGAATACGCTCCGGTTTCAAAAACCATCCGCACTTCGGTGGCGACCACGCTGATGCCGGTGGGTTCGTAAACCGCGAATTCCTGCATGGCGAGCATCGACACCGCGCAGGCAGACCCGATGATCGGGCCGGCCAGTTGACGCAACATCACGCGCAACAACGCCCCGTCAAGCAGCGCCTGCTGCTGGACTTGCGGATCGGAACGGCGCAGCGACAAACCAACCACAATCGCAGGCAATGGCCACAGCCAGGTCGCCAGCGACCAGATGCATCTCATTACATCCCAAAAACCAGCGGGATCGAAATCGAGATTCATCAGCCGCAGCAACTGCTTCCATCCATATGCAATCACGAGCGAAGGCATGAGGAGTGAAATCGGCAGCACAAATCCGAGTACCGGCGCCAACAATCCTTTGCCGCGTCCGATGACCCAGGCGGCCGGAAACGCCAACAGCGTTGCGATAATCCCAACACCCACACTGTAAAGAACCGTTCGTCTGAGCAACGCCAGGCGGAATTGATCGACATGCAGCTCACGCAGCGTTCGAGGATTTAACGCGAACTGCGCCGCGATCCACGCCACGGGCAAAGCGCAGCAAATCAATATGACAGTCCACACCAGCGCGGATATGAATTTGCTTACCCCGTCTCCCGCCGGAAAAGGGTTGGGGTCAGGGTGCGTTCGAGAACCAGAGGCGTTATTTAGTCCCACACGCCCTCACCCCGGCCCTTTCCCAGAGGGAGAGGGGGTCATATCGCGGCCTTCGAGGATTTCCGTTGCGCGACGGATCGCTTGCGGCATTACGCGGGCAACTTCGCGATAATCCACCTGCATCGCCTTGACGTCGTTTTCTTTTCGTACGGACCATCGCACGAATTTCGCATCCAGCAGCTTCTGCTCAACCTGTTGCGACAGCAGGTAATCGATCAATTTTTTCGCGGTTTCGGTTTTTTGAGTTCCACTGACCAGGCCGACCGTCGTCGGCAGCATGAGCGTGCCCATCGAGAACTGGTCGGGCAAATGCAGATCCACTTTTTGCCCGTTTTCACGGGCGGATTCGACATCATCGTTGTCCGTAAGACCAAAATAAAATGTTCCGCGGCCGACCATGTCGGCAACGACTGAATTTCCTCCCAACAGCCTGACGTTGTGGTCATGCAGGTCGCGGAAAAACTGGTCGGCTCTTTCCGGTCCCAACAGGACGTAAATCGCCGCCACATGCCCGCCTGTGGTGCCCGCGGTTGGGCGCGCCATCGCGATTGGAAAATGGGCGCCGATGTCTGCAAATTCCAGCAACCCCTGCGGCCAAGCCGGCATGGCCGGAGCAGCGAACGATACAATGACCCGCGCTCTTAATCCATTGCCTGCCCAACGGTGATCCGGGTCTTTATACATCTGAAAAACGTCAGTCGCCGACGGCGAATCGTATGGCTGAAGCAGTCCCTCCGCGGCCAGATTGATCGTGTTGAACGGCTCGTTGCCCCACCAGACATCGCATTGCGGATGCTCTTTTTCGGCGCGCAAACGTTCGGTTAAACCAACGGACTTGGTGGCTTCGGTATCCGTCACCAGGCGCACGCGAATGCCGGTCCTGTTTTCAAATTCACGAACGATCGGATCGGCGTACGGCTGATCGACGCTGGTGTATAGAACGAGTTCCTGACTTGAAGTGCGTTCGCAGCCCATGCAAATGAACAATGCCCAAATCCCAGTGACCAATAAATGACCAAGACTCAATGACCAATGACCGGTCATGGTTGGTGCGTGGTCATTGGAACATTTGTTGGTCATTGGTGCTCGGTCATTGCGATTTTGAACGACTACCGCTACTGCTGCTGCGTGCTCATCGAATTGAAGTATTCCTTGACGGCTTTCTGCGCCTGGCGGCTGATGCGTTCCTGATCGATTTCATCGACCTGTTCCTTTTGCGCGCGGTCGGCCACTTCCTTGAGCGTTTCAGTGGACTGACCTTTGTTGGGCTTGTTGTCCTTGATGTAATTGCTCGCCAGGATTCGGCCCTTTTCATCATCCTGAGATGGGTCGATCTCCTGTTTTACCTGATACGGGGCGGCGTTTTTATACGTGCGATCACCCGCTCCGATGCCGCCCTGATTGGGGCCTGAACGGGCGTTGGTAAGCTGGCCTTGCCCGCGCTGGCCGTTGCTCATGATGTTGCCGTTGGGATTCCACATGCCGGCGCCCTGGCCATTTTGTCCGCCGGGTTTGTTGCCCCCCATGGCGCCCTGAGCCGCCTGCTGCGCCGCTTGCGCTGCGCCCTGGGCGGCAGCGATTTGCTGCGCATCCTGCGCAGCCGCCTGCATCTGCTGCAACTGCTGCTGCATCGAATTCATCGCCTGCGACATCGCCTGATTCTGCTGACCGGACTGTTGCTGCGGCGAATTCTGTTGCGCCTGCTGCGATTGCGATGCCTGCTTCATCGCCTGCGCCATTTGCTGGGCCGACTGAGCCATCTGCTGCGCCTGGTTCTGCGCGTTTTTCATCGCCTGCATCTGCTGCATCATTTGTTGCATCTGCTGCTGTTGCTGTGGCGTGGGGCCCTGCCCGTTGTTCATCTGCTGCATCTGCTGCTGGGCCATCTGTTGAAGCTGTTGTTGCGCCTGCTTGTCACCTTGTACGGCCTGCTGCATCAGTTGCTGCGCCTGCTGGGCCTGTTGCGGGTTCATGCCCATCTGCTGGAGCTGCTGTTCCATCTTCTGCTGCTGCGCCGGGTTGTTGGCCATCTGCTGAAGCTGCTGGGCCATCGATTGCATCTGCTGGGCGAGTTTTTGCTGTTCGCCTTTGTCGAGATGATCAAAATTCTCGACAGCCTTGCTCAAATCCTCGATGGCTTCGGAAAATTTTCCATCCGCGATTGCGCGATGCGCATCAGAAACCGGCCCTTGTCCTTCGACGGGCTTCTGCATCGAACGCATCATCTTCATTTCATTTTGCGCCTGGGCATATCGGGCGCTGGATTTGATCTGTTCGAGCGCCTTGTTGACATCTTCAACGGCCTTGCTGGCGGTGCGGTTGGCTTTTTCCGCGTCGGCGATCGGCTGGTTGAGCATGGCCTGCAGATCCGCCTTGGCCAGGCGCAATGCTTCGTCGGCGCCTTCGACCTTGGGCATGGCATTGATGTTCGCCAGCGCCTGCTCGACATTCTTGCGAGCGTCCTTCACTTTTTCCTGCGCTTGCGTCTGCAATGCCAGCTTCTGCCTGCGGTCAAATAAGTTCATCGGGTCGATGTACTTGTAGCTCAGCATCGCCGCCAGCGCCAGCGCCGCCACAACAAACGCCTGCCTTGGAAATGTCAGCGGGAAATGTTCCCTGAGGTTCAGCGCGATTTGTGCCGCTGTCTGTTCGGCATCATATAGGGCAGCACGAGAGAACGAATCATCATCGGGACGGATGTAGAGCGCGGTGCTGATCTTTTCCTTCAGGCCGAGCTTTTGGTCGATGGGAACTGCCGCCTGCTTTGGACTTGGCCGATTGCGCGCGGCATAGATGGCCGCTGCCACCAGCACTGCACCCATTCCACCGAGTAACCAAAGACTGGGGCGTGGGGGATGCCACATGAACAGCCCGTTCACAAGCACCGCTAACAGCACGATTCCCGTGAATATTGTCAAACCTCGCGCCAGCGCCGAAATAAAGATTCCCAGCGCCAACCGGTTCTGAACCGCGGACACATGATCATCCAGACGAGACATACGGCCTCCCTTTGACGCCGAATTGTACCCCGCCTGCCATGCCATGGGCAATGGGAAAGCGACTGTACTCCCTGCCCCATCCAGAATCTTCGCTACTAATTTCACAATGCAGGGTAATATTCAATCATGTTGCAAAGGTTGGTGCGTTTGGTTTGCGTGGCCTTTTCCATCGTCATTCTCCTCGAATGGATACACACCTTTTTCGAGGGAGATATGCTGCAATGGAATCGTTGGCAACGGTCGGGCGAACAAACCTGGTACGATGTATACGCCTGCAACACCGGCATGGGGGGAATCAAATATACCTCCTGGCGATATGGCCCGATAGCATCCCAGGATATGGATTGGTTCAGATGGCGACATTCCGATACCGAGCAAAGCAGCCTGATGTATCGCAACACACCCGTTCCCAGCTATCCAGAAGGTGAAGCAACCGATGAATCAACCTTGATGTCGCTTGGCATTGGCATCGGAACAACTCGGTACTTCGAGGGCGGATATGCGGTTGAGCGTTTTGAATTCACCCTCCCCATCTGGATGATGCTGGTGGCGACCGCCTTTTTTCCCATCTTCTCATATTTCCGCATGGTCATTCAGCGACAAAGATTCCATCGGCGACGGCTCGGGTATTGTCCGTGCTGCGGTGAACCCATCCAGCCCAGGTCCGCGCAATGTCCGATCTGCGATCGTCCGTTTGCCGTCGTTTCCGAGGTTTAATTTCCTTCTGCCCTGCCGTTGTTACAATTCATCTCATGCCCAGCCGACTTATCGAACTGATTGAACGCCTTGTTCCTGGACGCGTCGCGCTCGTTGGCGATTTGATGCTCGACAAATACCTCTATGGCAATGTCGAACGTCTCAGCCCCGAAGCGCCCGTTCCGGTTCTCCACTATCAGAAGGAAGAGCTCCGGCTGGGCGGCGCGGGCAATGTGGCTGCCTGCATCGCGGCATTGGGAGGGCGGGTCAAAATGATCGGCATGCTCGGCAACGACACCGCCGCCGGGCAGGTGCGGGCGATGCTTGCATCGGCGGGTGTCGATGCAACAGGTGTGCTTGGCGTCGATCAGCGGCCAACCGTCTGCAAGATGCGGCTGGTCGGTTCAGCGCAACAAAAAAACCCGCAGCAAATGGTGCGAGTGGATTTCGAAGACTCCGCGCCGATCAATCCCGGGCAGCAATCGCAAATTCTCACCCATATCGAAGCTGCCCTGCAAGACGCCGACATGCTTTGCATCGAGGATTACAACAAGGGATTGCTGAGCGCTGATCTGGCTCGAAAGGCGATTGCCCTGGCGAAAGCGCGCGGATTGCCGGTGATTGTCGATCCCGCGAACATCGCGGATTATGGACGCTATGCCGGCGCAACGGCCGTGAAATCCAATCGAGTCGAAGCCGAGCGCGCCACCGGCTTGCCTGTGCGCACGCCCGAGCAATTTCCAGCGGCTGCCGAAAAACTGCTCAGCACATTTAATTTTGAAGCCGCCATCATCACGCTCGATCGCCAGGGCTCCTATCTGGCGACGCGCGATGACCAGCGGCAGTGGCTTCAAACACGCCCCAGGCAGGTCACTGATGTCACCGGCGCCGGCGACATGATGCTCGCCATGATCGCGATGGCGCGTCTCGGCGGCGCCGACTGGATCGAATCCGCCACACTTGCAAACGTGGCAGGCGGACTCGAAGTCGAAAAACTCGGTGTGGTCCCCATTCGCCCGCACGAAATCATCCACGAACTGATTTCCGAAGGCATGGATGAAGCGGGCAAGCTTCGCACGCCCGATCAACTACAGCCGGAACTCAATCGCCTCCGCGCCACCGGTAAAAAAATCGTCTTTACCAATGGCTGTTTCGATATCATTCACCTGGGGCACGTCAAGTATTTTCAATGGGCCAAATCACAAGGCGATGTGCTGGTGGTCGGCGTGAACACCGATGCAGGCATCCGCCGGCTCAAAGGCGACAAGCGCCCCATCATCAGCGAAACGGATCGGCTTGGCGTTCTTGAGGAACTGAAAAGCATCGATTACCTCGTCACGTTTGACGAGGAAACGCCGATCAAGCTCATTCAGCAAATTGTTCCTGACGTATTGGTAAAAGGCGCCGACTATGCCAAAGAGCAGGTCGTCGGCTGGGATGTCGTGGAAAAGCACGGGGGGAAGGTGGCGCTGGCGCCGCTGATCGATGGGCGCAGCACCAGTTCGGTCATTCAGCGCATACTTGACACCTACAAATGATATGGCAAACCCACCCACTATTGCGGGGTTACCGCTTCCAACATTCCACCATTTGGACAATTGGGCTCAATTAGCTTTGCGGTTTTGGTGTCGGTTCCCTTGATCCAATTCTTGGGATCATCGCCCGTATTGGGAGCCTTATACTCATATGCACGGGCATCGTTCTCGATCTGGGCAATCATTTCATCATCCTTCTTTGCGATCGCTTCCTGAAGTTTGGCTTGCGCAACAGGAACAAATCGTTGAAGGCCGGAAACAATCTTGGTTTTGCCGCCGTCACAGGTCCAGACGAAGACCTTATAAGCCGGCTTGCCCTCCTTGGTGAAAGGAGAAATTTTGTTGGGGAAGTCGGCGTCGGGGAAATAATTCTTGCCGTCGTCAATTGTGTAGTACGCCTGCAATACTGCCGGCCCGGTATTCTTCCCGCCCGATAGCAACGACCAGCCGATCCAGAGGACCGCCAGTCCAATTACCCCACCGCAAACGCCCATTACCATGCCTTGTTTCTTTTCAAGTGTTTCTCGAAGGGACACGTTTCGCTCCTGTCTCAATCCAGCCACGAACTCATAATAAACAGAATCTCAAGAAAACTTAACACGGTTGGTTTCAGGAAACAAGATTTGCCGCTCCTGAAATATCGCCGATAACCAATCGTTCAACGCATTCTTCCCAAGCCCGGCCGGCCGGGCGAGTTGGGCGATCGAAATGGAAACGCCTGACCGTTATTCAACAGACGTCCATTATTGCCGTACCAGCGCGCCGGAGGCGTTCCAACGGTGGGCCCGAACGGCC
This sequence comes from Tepidisphaeraceae bacterium, assembly GCA_035545895.1. Taxonomy (GTDB): domain Bacteria; phylum Planctomycetota; class Phycisphaerae; order Tepidisphaerales; family Tepidisphaeraceae; genus DASZXJ01. The sequence continues at coordinate 36,880 of DASZXJ010000106.1, forward strand.
TGCCCCGGAATCCGTTGAAGCCGCTGCGCACAAACCCTCGCGTTGGAAAACTGCCGTAAAACCGCGGCGTTGCGAGATAACTGAACACCGGCGGATTGTAATAATACCCGGGATACAAATACGACGATCCCCAGAAACGCACCAGTTCCGGCCCGGAATTCACTCCACCACTTCCATAGCCGCTATACGTTCCAAAATCCGATATCGAACCGCCCGCTATGATCACGTCACTGACTGGCGGCTGATTCTGGGCTCCCGTTGTCGCGAGCAATATATCGTGCGAACTCGCATATTCCTGGTTAAACAGCTTTCCCCTGGACATCGATGTGCGAAGCAACTCCGCCCGCTTTTTTGTTGCATCGGACAAAGTTGCCTGATCGACTTTCGTGTCATACCACGCCAGTAACTGTGCAGCGGTCCGTTGGACGAAATCATTGCCGGATGAAATTCGCGCTGCCTGCGACATCTGTTCCATTGCAGCATCGAATTGCCCCGCCCGTGCGCTGGAGTAGGCGAGCACGCCCCACGCCAGGCCATCTTCAACATGAAGCGTCACATCCTGCGCCTGAGTCTGCGCTAATTCCGGCGAATTCAACTCCACCATCCGCGAGATAAACGCCTGTTCAGCAAATATGGAGTCGGTCGAAACCGCGATCGCACGGGCGTAAGCATCAACGGCCTCGGACGGGGTTGAAGCTTTGTGAATTGCATCGAGCATTCCCAACACCGGCCTGGGGCTGGAAGTCTCTGTGGAATCATCCTGTCCCCAATTGACCTGTGGAAGAAAAACCATAGTCGCCGCGACGATCAGCAACAAAGTCCATCGCATGGAATTGCCTCCGATTTCTTCTCTAAATTATTATACGCGCTCTTCACCCCGCTGTTTAGCGATCAAACGCTTTCAAACGGATAAAATACGCCCTTTTCAGCGGCTGAAATTCTCCTATCATTGTGCTCAAGATGCCTGTCCGAAGACTTTATCTCGATAATGCCGCCACCAGTTTTCCCAAGCCGCCGCAATCACTGGAGGCGATGGTTCATTATGTGAACCAGGTCGGCGCCAGCGCCGGCCGGGGCGCTTATAACGAAGCTCTCGAAAGCGGCTCGATCATTTCCGAATGCCGCCGACGACTAGCCAAGCTATTTCATGGCGAAAAGCCCGAGCATTTCATCTTCACCCTGAATTGCACCGACGCCTTGAACATG
>DASZXJ010000107.1:0-23967 GCA_035545895.1 Tepidisphaeraceae bacterium
CAGGCTGATCGCCTCCGAGCGTCCATAGCGGCGAGGCGGTTTGGCACCTCGATGTCGGCCCATCGCATCCTGGGGCTGAAGGCGGTCCCAAGGGTTTGGCTGTTCGCCAATTAAAGCGGTACGCGAGCTGGGTTCAGACCGATGTGAATCAGGTCGGTCCCTATCTGTTGCGGGCGCAGGAACCTTGACGGCACCTCTTCCATAGTACGAGAGGATTTGGAAGGACGGACCCCTGGTGTACCAGTTGTCGCGCTAGCGGCACGGCTGGGTAGCTATGTCCGGAAAGGATAAACGCTGAAAGCATCTAAGCGTGAAGCCTATGCCAAGATTACGGTTCCATGTGGGCTTGCCCACGAGAGACCCCGGGTAGACTACCCGGTTGATAGGCCGGAGCTGTACGGCTCGAAAGAGCTTCAGGTTACCGGTACTAACGGTCGATTGCTTGACCATTTTTATCGATCATCGTTTGGCAAGTGACCAGTGATCGGTGGTCTGTGGCCAGTTTTGTTCTTACTGACCACCGGCAACTGACAACTGACCACTGCCCAAAAATGTGTTCGACGAAAATCGCGGAGATACCTCACGCTTCACTTGAATATTGACCCCGTTGGCCAGGGAAACCTGACCAACGGGATTCGTTGGTGGCTATATTGGTAGGGTCACACCCGTTCCCATTCCGAACACGGTCGTTAAGCCTGCCAAGCCGATGATACTGCTTCAGCGGGAAAGTAGGTCACTGCCAGCGTTAAACAAGAACCCCGGTTCTCCACAAGAGGCCGGGGTTCTTTTTTGCGCCTCGGCGGCAAGGTACGATCTGGCCCGGTTCGCTTTATGCAAAAAACCAGTGTTGAAGCCATCGTCCGCGCTCTCAACCAGCATCAGGTTCAGTACCTGATCGTTGGCGGGCTCGCCGTCGTCGCCCACGGCCACGTCCGTTTCACCGCCGATGTCGATCTTCTGCTCGCCGTTGACCAGCAGAACCTCACGCGAGCCGTCGAGGCGATCAAATCCCTGGATTACCGTCCGCGAGCACCCGTTCCTTTCGAGCAGTTCATCGACCCCGCCCAGCGCCGGCGATGGGCCGCTGAAAAAAACATGGTCGTCTTTTTCTTGGCATCTCCGAAGCACCCCGCCACCGAAATCGACCTCTTCCTGGAACCGCCGATCGATTTCGCAGCCACCTATGCGAATGCGGTTCGATTTGAAGTTGCGCCAGGCGTTGCCGCAACGTTTTGCTCGCTCGATGATTTAATTAAGATGAAAACCCTCGCAGGGCGTGCCCGCGATTCCGAAGACATCAAACAATTGCGCAACCTGCGGGGCGGGAATCAGCGATGAACGACCCATCCCAACCTCATCCATCCGACCAAACATGGGAACAAGGATGGGACGGCCACGAGCGCGAGCAGCGGCGCCGCCTCGCAAACCTCCCACTTGCCGAAAAGCTCGCGTGGCTCGAGGAAGCCCAGAAGGTTGCGACCCATCTCCAGCAGAGCGCCCGCCAAGCCGATGATACTGCTTCAGCGGGAAAGTAGGTCACTGCCAGCGTTAAACAAAGAGCCCCGGTTCTCCTTGAGGAGACCGAGGGGGGTTTTGTCCCTTGCGTCCCCCTGCCATCCCGATGCGCAAACGAATTGTCGGCGTAATCTTTGGCTGACCCTCGGCAAGGCTGTAACACCTCTTCGCTGCCACTCAAAAAACAAAAAGTCATGTGCGAAGTTCAAATCGTTTCTCAGTCCGTGTCCCGCGCATCTTTATTCGCTACACTGCCAAGCATGTCTTTGCCTTATCTCACGTACGACTTTCCCGGCATTGGCGGCTCGATTAAGCAGCGTGCGGAGGATTTTTTTGTGCAGGAAATTCCGCTTTACGAACCTTCGGGCACCGGCGAGCATGTCTATTGTGAAATACAGAAGATCAACATCCCCACGTTCGAAGCCATCAACCGAATCGGCAAGGCACTGAATATCTCGACGCGCGACATCGGATACGCCGGGCTTAAGGACGCCAAGGCGATTACGCGGCAGGTGTTGTCACTGTGGGGAACCAGCGAGCAGGCGGTGATGAACCTTCATCTGCCCGACATCGCCGTGCAATGGGCGGCGCGCCATGGCAATAAACTGCGGCTGGGACATCTGAAGGGGAACCGCTTTGCCATCAAGGTGCGAAACGTCAATCCGACCGATGTTGTAAAGCTGCGGCCGATGCTTGACGTGCTGGAGAAGCGCGGAATGCCCAATTTCTTCGGCGAGCAGCGCTTCGGCCGGCGCAACAACAACGATGCGATGGGCGCCTGCCTGGTTCGAGGTCGGCCCGAAGAATTGCTGCATCATCTGCTCGGTTCGCCAGACCCATCGCTCGACGATGATGAGCATCGCAAGGCCCGCGAGCTTTACGACCAGGGCAACTACGAGCAGTCGATGAAACACTGGCCTCGAAATTGCGGGATGGAACGACGCACCCTGGCGAAGCTGATGAAAACCCAAAAGCCGGGTCCGGCGGTGCGAGGCATCGATGAGCGGCTTCGCAGGCTATGGGTGTCGGCACTGCAGTCGCGATTGTTCAATGACTTGCTCGTCCAGCGAATCGAAACCATCGACAAGCTGTTTGATGGCGACATCGCCGAGAAGCATGAAAACGGCGCCTGTTTCCTTGTCGAGCAGTCCGCGAAGGAACAGCCGCGCTGCGATGCGTTTGAGGTCAGCCCAACCGGCCCGATTGTGGGTCATCGCATGACGTTGCCGCAGGGCCAGCCGCTGGAGATGGAAGAACAGGTGTTGAAGTCGCACGGGCTGAAGTTAGGCCATTTCAAAGAGGAAGGCCGCGATCAGGCCAAGGGCGCGCGTCGATCCTTGCGTGTGAAACCAACCGACACGAGCCTGGAAGGCGGCGTCGACCATCTGGGGCCATATATTACAGTCGCGTTCACTCTGCCGGCCGGTTCATTCGCAACGGTGCTGATGCGCGAGTTGATGAAGACAGACCAACTTGAAACTACTGAGCCTGCGCCTCTCGATTCCGCCGAGCCTGAATGAAGGATCGCACGCACAAGAGGACAAACACGATGCAAAGCACGCACATGATGGCCTGACTGACAACGGCCGCGGGTCGCGCGGGTTCGGTGCCCATCGACCACTGAATGAGCTTGATCACGCCCGTGATCGTGCCAAGGAAACCAATCAGTCCCAGCGCAGCGGCGGCATGCATGGCGTGCTTGCGCATCTTCGGATTGAGCGCCACGCCACCGAGCATTTCAAAAAATGTTCCCGCGACGGCGGGAATCAGCGCGGTGTAATGTTGCGAACCGGTCGTCACAAAACCGACAATCCCAAGAAACGTAAGCAAGCCGCCAAGAACGATCGTAATGATTGGCATATTGGTAATTCCTTTTACCATTTATAGTTCACAACGAACACTGCCGCGAACATCAGGGCAAATCCAAGCGCGTAATTCCACTTGAAAGGCTCACTTTCGAAATAGAGTTTCACAAAAACGATGAAGACCACCAGCGTAATGCCTTCCTGAATGATTTTGAGCTGGGTGGCGGTGAAACCCTGGTTGCTTCCAATCCGATTGGCAGGCACCTGCAGGCAGTATTCGAAGAACGCAATCAGCCAGCTTATGAGGATCGCCTTCCAAATCATGGCATCCTTGTGCTTGAGGTGGCCATACCAGGCGATTGTCATGAAAACGTTGGACAGGATAAGCAGAACAATCGTGACCATGATTGAGCATATGTCGGCAAAAGGCCGTCATAAACGTCATTAACCTCATGTTCGTCACGATCATTAACGGACGTCGGCGGGAAGGGATTGCGTCGAGACTAAATCGCAACGACACCACGCACGCCGGACAATTTCGTGATATTTATCTTCTACCGTTTAGCCAAAAACGGGAAGGGAATAAAAAATGCGTGATCTACTTGTCCGATGCGTTAAGGACGAAAACGGCACGGAAGTGCTGGAGTACGCCCTTTTGATGGGTCTGATTGTGATTGGAGCGATTGGCTTGATGAGCCATCTCGGCATCCGTGTGGTTGCCAAGTGGCAATCGATCGTGGACAGCTTCTAGTCCACCATTCATCGGAACATGCCGAAAAGCCCGCCCAGCACGTTGCTGGCAGCGGGTTGCGTCGCGCCAGCATCCTTCTTGGGACCATGCTGTAGGGCGCTGATCAATTGCCCCTTGACGTCGCCGCTTTTGGCGTCGGCGAGGTGCTTGAGCACATCGGCTTTGCCCAGGGCAATCAGTTTGTTCACCATATCCGGGTGCTGAGCGGCATCGTCGAGCGTCCAGGTGCGAGTATCCACATACGTGTCGCGAAGGCTGAAATGTTCCTTCGTGACCAGTGTGATTGGAAACTCATCCGGCGTTCGAATGACATGCAGCGACAGCGCTGCCAGGCTCCAGCCGCCGACCAGCAATATCAGATAGACCAATCTCAGGATTGATTTAATCATCACGCCTCCAACGCCACTCCTGGCTGGCTCGTACTTACATTGCATCGACCCACACGAGCGGCATTTTCGTTTGACCGATCCGGTTTGAGCAACAATCTGCCCGAAAAAGAACGCATCATTCCGGTTGTATCGATGAAACGGACTGGGCAATAATCCCCGGACCGATAATCATCATAGCGGCGATGCTGACAGAGGGCGGTTAGATTTCGTCGGCTTCTTTGGAAGCCATGTCCGGCACGTCAGGCATTGCCGGTTCATGGCCGTTGTCTTCGGGGGGCTTGGGGTGCCCGTTGCCCGGCGAGGCTGGCAATGGATCAGCAGCGGCAACCGGCACTCGAGCCGGCGCGACCGCCAGCACCGAGTTATAGTACCCCATCGCAAACAGCCCCTGCTGCTGCTGGTAGGGAAGGTTGATCAGTTCGCAGAACTCCTTGACGAGCTGCTGGGCAGCGGGGTCTTTACGTTCGGCCGCCTGTACCTGCTGTTGGTGTTGACGGTCGCGAAACCGCATGATCTGGACGAACCGGCCAGTTGTTTCGCCCCCCGCCCAGTTCGCCCCGACCTGCTCGTACGCCTCGAAATGGTCGCAGCCCAACTTGGCCAGGCTTTGGCGAAAGCGCGCCAGAAGTCGCGAGTGTTCTGCCCGGCGGTCCTTGGGGACGATGTAACTGTTAGTTTGGAGAAGCATCAGCCGTTCCACAGTCCTCTTAACGCGCATTGTGCCAGATTCGTTTCAGGATTCAAATACCGCCTGATTCGACTTCTTGGCAAAACGGGCGCTGCTTGACCTCCGATTTATCTATCACTACTCTATCGACCCGATTCGTGCAAAAATGCACGAACCTTCGCGGAGATAGGTCAATGCCCGATGAAAACGACTCCAATTGGGGGAAGTTTCTCGGCATCGGCTTGGAAATCGCGGTGGGAGTCGGCATAGGCGCAGTGGTCGGTTGGTGGTTGGACAAACGACTGGCTTGGACGCCTTGGGGTTTGATTGTTGGCACCATGATTGGCTTGGCAGGCGGGATGTATTTGGCCATTAAAGAAGCCATGCGGGCAAACAGAGATTGAGGGATTCACATAATTGATGCGCGGCTTATTGCTCAATATTTCAGTGATTGCATTAATGGCAATTGCCGGCACATCGCTTTGTCTCATTGCTGGATGGGAATGGCGCACTCGTGAGATGCTGGTGGCTGCGTCGATGTCATTTATCGTTAGCGAGTTCTCGCTCTTGCCTCTTTTCCTTGTCCGCCGATCGAATCAATTTGCCGTAGCTCAAGCAGGTTTGGCAGGATCCGGCATTCAATTATTGCTGATGGGCGGCATCGCGGGGCTGCTCGTCCTGGCCAAGGTCGGTCTGCGCGAAGGATTCTTATTCTGGCTGTTGGCGTTTTATCCCGCACTATTGATTGTCAATGTGCTGATCGTACTTCGGCCTTTCGCCCGCTGATGCGGCACTGAAGAGATAGACCATGCAGCTACTCCTCCTGGCTCAGTCAAATCCACTGGAACACGTGCTGCCTCATCCGCTGCACATAAAAGTGGGTCCCATCGATGTCACGAACCAGATGTTCATGGCAGTCGTGGCCGCAGTGCTGATGCTACTGATATTTCCAACGTTGTTTCGCAAAGCCGAGAGTGAACCACCCAGCGGCGCCAAAAACTTCTTCGAGTCAATCCTCGAATTCCTGCGAGTTGAAGTATTCCGCCCCGCTCTGAAGGAGCACACGGATCGTTTTCTCCCTTTTCTCTGGACACTTTTCTTTTTCATTCTTTTCTGCAATTTGCTCGGCCAAATCCCGTTTGGTGAATTCATCACTCTTGCCACAGGACAGCCTTCGCACTGGGGCGGGACGGCGACCGGCACACCAACCACCACAGGTGCTCTGGCAATTTGTGCGTTTATCTTCATTCATCTCAATGGCATTGCCCAAGTCGCGCGCTCGCTCATCGATGGAACCTATGGCCATCATGGTCATCATGAGGAACATTCATCGGATGGCGAACACGGACACGAAACCGCGCACGACTTGGAGCATGTCCGCGGCGAGGGCCTCGCCGCGGACGTCCCAGCCAATGTCAAAGCGATCACCGATCCAACCAAACATTACGCCGACGATGAACACGTCGGCCATCATCATTATCAGCCAGATCATGGTGATCTTCACGGCCAGTCGCATAAGCACGGCAAGGGCATGAATGTTGTCGCGGCAGCCTTGCTGGCGCTTCCATTGTACTTGTGGAACTTCGCCCCGCATCCGTTTAAGCCTCAGCCAGGCGAGTCCGCGCTTGGTTGGGTGAAGGATGTTCCCGTTTGGTTCCTGCTTTTGATCCTGGAACTGGTCGGCGCAGTGATCAAACCATTTGCATTGATGATGCGACTATTTGCCAACATGATTGCTGGACACATTGTGCTGGCGGCTTTGATTGGATTGATTGTGCTCGCGCCGTCGATCCTGGGGCAAATTGGCATTGGCATTCCAGTTACGCTTTTGAGTCTCCTTATTCGTGTTCTTGAATTATTTGTGGCGTTTTTACAGGCGTATATTTTTACGTTTCTGACGACACTCTTTATTGCCAGCGCAGTAGCGCCGGAACACTAGAAGGAAATGACCAGTGGCCGGTAGGCCAGTGGTTGGAAACGAAAAATCGGGCCACTGGCAACTGACCACTGGCCACTCGAATTACCCGTGAGCAGCCGACGCCCGGGTTAACCTATTTAAGTTCGGCACAACATCATTCGCGTCGCGGTCGCATACCGATCCTCGATCGCTTCGCAAAATTGCGGATTCGTCCGCGGGAGTTCGATATGCTTGAAATGCTGGCTCAAACCGTCGTGTTTCCCGATCACGGCTTGGCGCTGCTTGGCATCGCCATCGGTGCGGGAATTCTTGTTCTTGGCGCCGCCAAGGGCATTGGCCACCTTGCTGGCCAGGCCATGGAAGGAATCGCCCGTCAGCCTGAAGCGGGCGGACGCATTGGCACGAACATGATCATCGCAGCCGCCCTGATCGAAGGTTTCACGTTCTTCGGTTTGGTCATCTGCCTGCTTGGCGTTTTGAAAGTCGCCAACTTCTAAGAATTTCGGCGCCTGCCGGGTGAATAACCCGCCAGGCGCTTTTTTGAACAAGGTGATCCGAATGATTAAGCGAATCTGTCTTTTTGCCGCATTATTGCTTGCGGTAACAGCAGGCCGGTTGCTCGCGCAGGAAGTTCACTCCGCCGCGCCAGTCGGAGAACATGCCGCAGCGAGTTCGGTCGAACACGGTGCAGCGGCCGAGCACGAAGAGCCCGGCCTGCTGCCCAATCCGACTGATCCGCAGACATGGTATGCCGCACTATGGGTCGTCGTTATTTTCGCGGTAATGCTGATCATTTTATATCCCACCGCATGGAAAAACGTCCTTGCCGGTTTGAAGGCCCGTGAAGAGCGCATCCGCAAGGACATCGCAGACGCCGAGGCCGCTCGCGCTAAGGCCGATGCGACGCTCAAGCAATACAACACTCAGCTTGCTGCTGCGGAAGACCGTGTTCGCCAGATGCTTAACCAGGCGGCTGCCGATGGCGAGAAGCTGGCGACCAGTATTCGCATGAAGGCGCAGGCCGACGCGGAAGACATCAAGGAACGCGCGACCAAGGACATCGAAGCCGCCCGCGATGCCGCCCTTCGAGAAATTTACGAGAAGACGGCTGAGTTGGCGACCAATGTCGCCGAGAAGATCATTCGCCGTAATCTCAATGCGTCCGATCAGCAGGATCTGGTTCGACAAAGTCTAGAACAGTTGCAAGGTGTGAAATAGGAATTTTTGATTTGCGATTTTTGATTTGCGATTGGTTCATGCCAAATCGCAAGTTGCAAATTGCAAATCGCAAATGAAATGCATGGCCAAGACAACCCCAAAATCCTCCTTCGCCACCGCCTATGCGGCTTCGCTGCTTGAACTGGCGAATGAGAGCAAGCAGGCCGAACCCCTCGGCCAGGAACTGCGCGATATCGCCAAGATCATCGCCGACAATCGCACGTTTGGACTGTTCCTCGCTGAACCGGCCATCGGACAGATCGAGCGCGGCGAAGTCATCAAAAAGACGTTCGCGTCGGTTACGCCACTGCTGCGTAACTTCATGGGCGTGCTCAATGAGCACAACCGCCTTGGCGCACTCGGCCAAATCTCCGAAAGCTACGATGAATTGCTCGATGAGCAGCTTGGCAAGATCGAGGTGGATGTCACCGTGCCCGCCAAACTGTCCAGCGAGCAGTTCGAAGAGGTCCGCAAGAAAGTCAGTGCAGCGTTAAAGAAAGACGCTGTCGTCCATCAATACGTCGATGAGTCGCTCATTGGCGGCTTGGTGCTTCGCGTGCAGGACAAGTTGATTGACGCAAGCGTCAAAACCCAGCTTCGAGCCATGAAAGAACAACTTTTAACATCCAAAAAGAACTAGCAAATTACTGAATTCTTGGAGCAGCAATGGCAATCAATGTCGCAGAGATCACCAGTGTCCTGAAGCAGCAGATCGCGGGCTTTGAACAAAAGCTTCAGATCACCGAAGTCGGCACCGTCATCGAAGTCGGCGACGGCATCGCCCGCGTGTACGGCCTGCAAAACGCGATGGCGGGCGAACTGCTCGAATTCGAAAACGGCACGATGGGCCAGGTCTTCAACCTCGAAGAAGACTCCATCGGCGCGGTCATCTTCGGCAACTACCTGGAAATCAAGGAAGGCGACACCGTCAAATCGACCGGCAGGCTTCTTGAAGTGCCCGTCGGTGATGCGGTCATCGGACGCGTGGTCAATCCGCTTGGCCAGCCGCTGGATGGTGGGCCGGCCATCAAGAGCGCTGAGACCCGCAAGATGGACATCATCGCCCCGGGCATTGCCGATCGAAAACCCGTGACCGAGCCCCTGCAGACCGGCATCAAGGCGGTCGATAGCATGATCCCCATTGGTCGCGGCCAGCGTGAACTGATCATCGGCGACCGCAAGACCGGCAAGACAGCCATCGCGCTCGATACCATCATCAATCAAAAAGGCAAAGGCGTGAAGTGCTTCTACGTGGCCGTCGGTTCCAAGGAATCGACTGTCGCGGGCATCGTCGAGGTGCTGCGAGCCGCCGGCGCGATGGAATATACGACCGTTGTCGTCGCCACCGCTGCCGACCCCGCCCCGCTGCAATACATCGCCCCCTACGCTGGCTGCACGATGGCGGAATACTTCATGTGGAAGGGCGAAGCCACCCTCTGCGTCTATGACGACCTGTCCAAGCAGGCGGCTGCTTATCGCCAGCTTTCGCTGCTGCTCCGTCGTCCGCCCGGTCGCGAAGCCTATCCCGGCGACGTCTTCTATTTGCATAGCCGACTACTCGAACGCTCGGTCAAGCTCAGCGACGCCCACGGCGGCGGATCGCTCACCGCCCTGCCCATCATCGAAACGCAGGACGGCGACGTGTCGGCGTACATCCCGACCAACGTCATCAGCATCACCGACGGCCAGATTTACCTCGAACCGGAACTCTTCTTTGCCGGCGTTCGTCCGGCCATCAACGTCGGCATCAGCGTGTCGCGCGTGGGTGGCAACGCCCAGACCAAGGCGATGAAGAAGATCGCCGGGTCACTCAAGCTTGACCTGGCTGCCTATCGCGAACTGGAAGCCTTCGCTCAACTCGGCACCGAACTGGACGCCGCCACTCAGAAGCAGCTCGATCGCGGCTCGCGCCTGGTCGAACTGCTCAAGCAGCCTCAGTACAAGCCCATGCCGCTTGAACAACAGGTTCTGGTCATCTATGCCGGCACGAAGGGCTATCTGGACGATGTTCCGCTCGCGCGAATTCAGGAATTCCAGAACTCCTTCCTGAACTACGTCGATTCCAGTGCGGCTTCGATGAAGTCCACGCTGGCTCAGAAGAAGGAATTGACTGACGACATCGAAAACCAGCTCAAGCAGGCACTGACTGATTTCAAGAGCAAGGTTTGGAAAGCCTGATATTGATTTTGGATTTTCGAATTGCGATTTTGGATTGAAGACGCGGCAGACGATCGCCAGCTTTTCAATTCAAAATCGCAATTCTCATTCTGAAATACCTTATTTCACAGGCGTCATTGATTTTGATGAAGCGCGGAGTGAATCCAGCCGCGCTCGTACGGTCTGCATGTCGGCTTCATCGCCGATTTCTTTGAGCACCTGTTCATATCGTTCGCCGAGCACGAAGAACGGCGTGACCTGCACGTAAGCCGACGGCTCGGGCTGGTTCTGCCGCTGCCAGATGAACTGGTAGATATCCGCCAGGCGATTGAGATCGCCGGATTGCCGGAGCATGTCATCCACATGGTCCATCAGGTCGGTCGCGATGGCCCCGGATGAACCGTATTCCTGAAGCGCCTGGCCATAGATCGCCAGCGCATCGTCGTTGCGTTTGGCCTGGCGCAATAGATCGCCCTTGGCGGCATCGAGTTCCGCCAGCAGGTCAGGCCGGGTCTGATCGAACATCCGGCCCATCTGGCCGAGTTCGTCGATCTGCTGCTCGAAGGTGCGCCCGGCAATCGCGCGGCGCAAAACAGCAAATGCAAAGTCGGGATATTGCTTGACGGCAAAGCGATTGATGACGTCCTTTAACTCCCGGAATTCCGCCTCCGCCAATTTCTTTTTCGCCCCAAGCTGCGCCAGCGCCAGCCATGCGTCCCGATTACCGGGCGAGAGGTTGATGGCCTGCATATACAACCCCGCCCGGCGCTGCGAATCGACCAGATCCACCACCTTTGCCAGCGCGATCGACGCCAGCCGTTTATTGGCCGGCGTGTCCCACAACTCCGCCGACAGCGACACATCCGATTCAGTGATTCCTTCTCGCGTCTGAGGATCGATCACACGCCCCTTGAAAAAACGATATTCCGGATACCGCCCTTCCAGGAAATTCCATTCGGCATGATCGCCTTGCACCTGAAAGTATCCGACCCAGGCGTGCGCCGCCTGCCCCACGCCGCTCTGCCCGGCAGCCGCTGCCGCAGGCACGCCCACGCATCGCCCCACCTGCGAAGCAAAATATGCCTGGTCCGAGCAGACACCCCCTGCCAGCACAAGATTTTGCAGCGTATACGCAGCGCCCTTCGCATCCGGCTGATTGGCGCCGCTTCCATAAAATGCGTTGTAGTCGTAAGGCACATCAAAATAGGTTGCGCCGATGTTGCTTCGCTTGTTATATCGATCCAGTGCCCAGGCGATTTCCTCCTGGCTCACCAGGTTGTCAACCACATAAACGAGCAATTGCCAAGGCAGATTGCGCGGATCGAATCGCAAATCAGCGTGGGCGTTGACGTAATAATGCATGAGCTGGCGCGGCCGCGAACCGTCCTGCTTGCGAAGTGGATTGGTATCGCGATGGCTGCGCGTCGGCTCGTCCCACACGACGCACATCGCAGCCATCAGGTCCGGCCAATCAGCAAGCTGATCGCCCATGTCCAGATACAACGGCTCCAGCACCGCCAGCACATGGTCCGGCGAATCAAACTTTCCGGTTGCCAGCATCAGCGTATCGAGCAATTTCGGCTGAGTGGTCAACCATTTGAGCGTGGCGATTTGCGTCACGGTCAGCTTGTCCTTGGGGAGGCGAGAAAAATACGTTCCGAATTCGCGAAGCGCTGCCAGATGTGTAATTCGATCCAGATCCTGAGGCACGCGCGGCGTGAGATGCGGTTCGATTTCCCGCTCGATTTTTTTCGCATACTCCGCCAGGCCTTTATTACTCACCGCGTCGGCAGCGGCTTTATCCAGCGGATCGGGCGCGGGAGGCTCAGGCGGCTTGGGGGTCGCGGCACAACAACACATCACAACAATAGAAATGGCAACGCACCTGACAACGAATCCGAAATGCAACCTTATGCTTTGGATTTGATTTGTCATTTTCAACCACCCACATGAGTATACACCTGATCCACTGAAATCTCTGCCATCGAATTGGCCTGGATGATGGAAACTTTCGGTCCGAGCGGGCGCCAGCGGACGGGGTCCGATCCGCCAAATAAGGAGACCGTCGGCACACCGATGATTCCCGCCAAGTGGCCGGGGCCACTGTCATTTCCGATGAAAATCGACGTGGATGAGAGTTCGTCAAGTAGTTCGAGCAAGGTTGTCGGCCTGCGAACCTCGGCGACGGATTCAAATTGTCCGACCAAAGCCGACGACCATCGCTCCGTTTCTGTCTCCCCAAGCAACACCCGAACCCGCTTGCCGCCATCGCGACATTTTCGAACCAACTCCAGATAACGTTCGGCCGGCCATCGATTTGCCTCTTTTCCCGCGCCTGGATGAATCACGATTCGATCCTGCGGCGCAAGCGAAATCCCCACGCCTCGCGATGCAACCGACCGCAGCAGTTGTTGCATCGCCTCAGCCAGGATGGGCAATTCGGTAAGCTGTTTGAGCAATGATTCGCTCACGTGCCCGCCCGTGTCGTAACGCGTATCCAGCGAAATGATCTTCGATTCCGGGCAAACCTGTGCCAAGCCATGTGTGAGCGTATCGATCCCGCCGGCGGTGAAACTGATGATCAGATTCGCACCTGCCAGCAGCCTGGCCGACCGTTCCGGCAATTTCGGAACTTCCGGGCCTGGCTGGTGCAGCACGTGCCAGCCCGCTTCGGCATCGAACGATTCGACGCGCAGCACCCGTTCCGCCAGCGCGCCTTTTTGTGAATGCGTCACATACATAATCCGGCTCTGCGGAAAAATTCTCGACAGCGCCATCGCCAGCGGCCAGGTCACAATAAAATCGCCAAGAGCGGCCTGGTGGAAAATGAGAATGTTACGACGCAACACCTTGGTGAGAATACTGCGATGATCCCTGCGATGCGAGCGACAAACAGGCTTACGATTTCCATTTTGACTTGTAACAGCCATCGCGTTAGCTTTGAATGCCCTGTTCCGCAAAGATGCAATATGCAGCGAGATTCCTCTCCTCCGGCAAATCCTGAGAATTCGCTGCTTCCGGCCGCAAATCAACGAGTATGCTCACAAGCGGCACGCTGGCTATCTCCAGCCGCATGTATTCCCGCGATTTGGCCGGTTGTCTTGATTCTCAAATATCAGGTCAATGTGATTTGGAACGATGAATGGGTGCTGGCAGACCCGCTCATCAAGCTGCACCAACATACGCTGCAGCTTTCCGATTTCTGGGTGATGCACCACGACCATCGATTGCCGATTCCACTGGCGATCATGTCCGTATTGGCGGTGCTGACGTATTGGAATACGCAGGTCGAGTGTTTTTTCGGCTATGCCATGGTCTGCATGGCCTCGCTGTTACTGGCGGTCCTTCTGCGTTCACCTGCTGCAAATGATTCGCCATCAAGTTCCTGGAAATGGAAATGGTTTGCAGTCAATGTTCTTCTCTTTAGTCCGGTTCAGTGTGAAAACTGGCTGTTCGGATTCGGCGCCTGCCAAAACTTTCTGCCTTTGCCGCTGCTTGTTGCGGCCCTGGTATTGATCGACCGAAAAGGGCTCAACTGGCGAACAGTTTTGCTGTCGGCGGCACTGATCGAAAGCGCATCGTTGTCGCTGGCTAATGGATTGCTTGGCTGGCCACTTCTTTTTGCATTCATCGCGCTTTCAAATAAAACCCGCGACCCGCGACAGAAACGACAATTCCTGGGTATCTGGCTGCTGGCGGCAATTCTCAGTATTGCATTGCATCTGTGGCACCATCAATCGGAACCCATCACCGCTCAATTTCATGCTGCTGGAATCATCGAACGCGTTCAATACTTCCTTGTCTTTCTCGGCACGGCATTGTTTTATGGCTTAAGCGATCCGATCCCGTTGGCGACTTGCATGGGCATCGTTTTGATCGGATGGTTCATATGGCTGCTCATCCGATTCATCCAACGTTGGTTTCACGGCAGCCGTGAATCGATCGAGCCTGCATTGCCGTGGCTGGTGCTTGGCGGATATGCCGTTGGCAGCGCGATTCTTGGCGCATTGGGCCGCGCCGGGCTGGGCGTCGAACAGGCGGGCACTTCCCGATATACGACGATCTCCATCTGCCTGCTCATTTGCCTGATCGGCATTCCCACCTTTCATCGCCACGTCTCGAATCGTCTTTCACAACCTTCCGCCATCTTGAATTTTCAACATGTGATCACAAGCCTGCTCGTCGCGGCGCTGATATGGGCCGGCGTCAGGTCGATCGGTGTTTGCGCCCAATCGCAACGCCATTATCGGATCGTATTGGCTCATTTGTCTTTCATCGAACTGGTCATGGAACCCAGCACCGAACGATTGATCTCCTATCGAACCGACCTGCTCAAAATCGCTGACACTCTCGATCAACTCGGTTATCTGCATCCGCCACTGATTAAGAACGGCGATGTTCGCCTTTTACAACCCTCCGGTTCGATCGCGAATTCGGAATCAAATGGAATCGTAGAAGCAGTATGGCAATCGCCAGATGGACAAATGCACGCGCGGGGTTGGTCGATTCTGCCAGCGCTGCATCGCGCAGCCGACAGCGTATTGGTGAGCTACGACACCCCTGATGGAAAACAGCAGATTTGCGCCATCGCCGATGTCGTGCAATCGCGTCCTGATTTGGCAAAAACAGGCGGCGAATATCTTCAACAGGCTGGATGGTCGGCGGCATTCCCCAGCAATCGGCTCCCAGCACAATCCACTCCGCTGAAATTCTGGGCGTATGATGCCGAACATCAGCAGGCGTTCCCGCTGGCAAAAGCAGCGGAACCCCAATTGCCCAGGTAAAATCATTTACTCAGCCCGCTCGATCCAACCCCCGCCAAGCAGGATATCGTCATCGTAAAGCACTACCGCCTGACCCGGTGTAATGGCGGGCTGGGGTACATCGAAATTAACGATGAATTCATCGTCGCTGGTGATGCGCGCCGTCGCAGGCTGCGGTTGGTGGTTGTAGCGAATCTTCGCCTGGCAGCGAACTTCACCCTTTAGCCGCGATGAAAGGCAATTGACCTGGCTGGCCATCAATCCGCGGCGCAGCAGGGACTCGCGATCGCCGACTATCACGCGATTGGCCACCGGGTCGATATCGACCACATACACCGGGTATCCCAACGCCACGCCCGCGCCGCGGCGCTGGCCAATCGTGAAATGCTGATGACCCTCGTGCGTACCGATTGGTTTGCCGGATGTATCAACCACTTCGCCGGCATGAAATGTTCCCGGCGAACGCCGTTTCACCAACGCTGCATAATCCTGATCGGGCACAAAACAGATTTCCTGAGAATCCGGCTTGTTGAACACCGGCAACTTCATCTCCGCAGCCAGCGAACGAACCTGGTGCTTGGCGAATTCGCCGATGGGAAGCAACGTATGAGCCAGCGCCTCGCGAGTCATGCCAAACAACACGTAGCTCTGATCCTTGCGATGATCCTGCCCACGCAACAGCGACTTTTCGCCGGTCGCAGGGTCAATCCCGATCCGCGCATAATGACCCGAAGCGACATAATCCGCTCCAACTGCCTTGGCGTACTGCGCCAGCTTGCCGAACTTCAGCCAGTCGTTGCAGCGAACACACGGATTCGGCGTGCGGCCGTTGTTGTACTCCGCCACGAAATAATCGATCACACGATTGAAATCATCCTGAAAATTCAGCACGTAAAACGGAATATCAAGCACTCCCGCGACTCGCCGGGCGTCGGCGGCATCAAGCACGGAGCAGCACCCCTGTTTGTTTTTCCCGCTGGTCGCGCAGGAAGGGTCCACGCCCGCCGAAGCGGGCATGGCCGATGGATCATCGTGGGGTTCGACGCCATTTGGGCTTCCCAGTCGCATGAAGACGCCTATGACGTCGTACCCCTCGCGCAGCAACAGCGCTGCCGCGACGGAGCTATCCACCCCGCCGCTCATGGCGACGACCACTTTTTTGCCTTTCGCACCCATAACAGACCAACAAAGAGCCTAGTCCCCCGCTTGCGAGTTATCAATGCATCGCTATTTTGGACCGGCTCATGTTCAGGGTGCTGGCCTCCTTTGGTGAACGAAGTCGGATTCTTAGCACGCGAATGCTTCGACAGCTTGGGTTGCGCGAGGATTCGTTTTTCCTCGTGCCGGCGTTCCTCATCGGCATCATCACGGCCGCGGCGGCGGTTGGATTTCATGAGCTGATCGACTGGATTCGAAACACCCTTTACAACTCGCTGGACCCCGAAAAGCTGTACGGCATCGGCCTGCCATTGTTGATTATTTTTCCCGCGTTCGGCGGGTGGCTGGTTGGCTTCCTGACGCGGTATTTATCCCGCACCCGCGAAGGACACGGGATCATCGATGTGATCGAATCGGTCCACCGCAGCAGCGGATTCACCCGGCCCAGTTCCGCCATTGAAAAGATCATTACCAGTGCCATCACCATCGGCACCGGCGGTTCGGGCGGAGCGGAAGGACCGATCGTGCAGATCGGCGCCGCCATCGCCAGCGGGGTGGGACAACTTTTCCGTTTCGCGCGGTTTCAAATGCCCCTGCTCATCGGCTGCGGCAGTGCCGCAGGCATCAGCGCGATTTTTAATTCTCCCATCGGCGGAGTCATCTTCACGCTGGAAGTCATTCTTCAGGATTTTTCGATTCGCACGTTCACTCCGCTGGTGGTGGCCAGCGTCATCGCCAATGTGACGACGCAGGCGATTTTCTCAAAAGTCGAAGGCCATCCGTTTCCCGCGATTTTCGCGATGCCCTCACAGGATGCCGCCGCCGGCATGCAACTCATCGATTGGCCGCAGCTTCCCAATTTCATGCTGTTGGGAATTCTGTGCGGCCTGGCGGGCGTCACGCTCACCAGGTTAATGGGCCTGTTCGAAGAACGGTTCGCCCGCTTGAAACAACTCGGCATCTGGAGACCCGCCATCGGCGGCGCGCTGACAGGTGTACTGGGAATCACTTACGTCATCATCTTTGGCCGAATCATGCTCCATCAGGCCAAACCCTTCGCATTTGCTCAATATCCGATGCCCGCATTTTTTGGCGATGGATATGGCGTGCTGCGGTCACTTCTCTCCGCTCACTTCTATGCGGAAATGCATTTGGACCAGATCCTCCTTCTGCTCTGCTTTTTGTGCATGGTCAAAATCCTGGCGACCTGCCTGACGCTTGGAAGCGGCGGAAGCGGCGGCATCATCGCGCCGTCGCTATTCATCGGTGCGACGGCCGGCGGGTTTCTCGGGGCGCTGCTCCAAACCATGCACTTGTCTTCGGCAACCATCAATCCGCAGACTTATGCCCTGGTGGGAATGGGTGCAACCCTTGCCGCGGTCGTGCATGCTCCGCTGGCTTCGATTCTCATCCTTCTTGAATTATCACAGAACAACAGCGTAATCCTGCCCGCGATGCTCGCGACCGTTTTTGCGACAGCCATCGCAAGACTGATCTTCCGCGACTCGATATATACGCATTCGCTGCGCGCCCGAGGCATCACGTGGGGTTCAGGTTCGGATATTGGCATGCTGCGTCGATTGACCGTCGAGCAGGTGCCGCTCGATCCGGCGACCTGCCTGCATGGCACCGATCCGGCCCAGCGTGTGTTCGACCTGGTCGCACAATTCGGCAACGCGGACCTGGTCGTGCTGGATGCGGAAGGCAATTATCGCGGAATGGTGTTGACGCAGGAGCTGAACTTCGCGCTCGTGCAGCGCGATGCACTGCCGTTGATGGTCGTGGATGAAATTACCCGTGTGGAAGTGCCGATTTTCAAGACCAGTGACGATCTGGCGACGGTGTTTGAAGCATTCACCAAGTTTGAGGCCAGCCATCTGCCGGTCAGCCTGCCGGCTCAACCGGGCAAGGTCATCGGCTTGATCGGTCGCGCCGCGCTGATGCGCGCCTCTCAAGGCCGAGTCGATTGAACCACGCCGATCGTCAGCAACAGGTTCGCGTAAATTCGCTGTTCGCCCGTTGCAATCGTCAAGCAGATATCGGGTGTGCCGGCGGCATCATAGAATTTCAGACGTTCGATCTTCGTCAGGTTCAACCCCGGCAAAAGCTCGCGAAATTCCTCCCAGATCGGCGGATCATTTTTCAGCGCATAGGGCCCGGTTCGAGCGTAATCCATCACTTCGGCCGCCTCGATCGATATGGCGTTGACGAGCACTTTCAGCACATCGGTCACCGTCGGTTGTCCTGGCGTGAGATTCAAATAAACCACCTCGGCGTTGGGTCCGCGCTTGGTCCAGTGCGGATAATTCCCATCGGAAATCAGCACCTTGCTGCCATGCCCCGCCTTGCCCAGCGCAGCAATAATGTGCGGGTGAATCAACTGTCCCTTTAACATCGTCCCTCCATTAAGCCCCGGCTCCGCCGGGGGACACATCGTTCATCCTCGTACGTTCACTACCCGGCAACCCCCATGCCGCGCAATATATTCGCCACATCCACGAACTTCGTCGTCCGTAAAAAGATACCGCGACCAATACCCTTCGGTCCAAATTCCGCCGCGGCATTATGTGTACCTGGAAATTGGATGAGTCCCCCGGCGGAGCCGGGGGCTAATGGATGTAGCGTAAATATATTTCATTTGCTGATGCGATCTCGCCCGCCCATGTGGGGACGCAATACTTCGGGAATCGTCACCGACCCGTCGTCGTTTTGATAATTCTCCAAAATGGGAATCAATATTCTCGGCGACGCGATCACCGTGTTGTTCAGCGTGTGACAGAATCGCACCTTGCCATCCTTATCGCGATAGCGGAGATTCAATCGGCGTGATTGAAATTCGTAAAACCGCGAGGCCGAATGGGTCTCGCCATATCCCTTGCGCGAAGGCATCCACGTTTCGATGTCATACTTCGCGGCTTGTCCCTGGCCCAGGTCGCCGGTGCAGACCGACACCACCCGATAAGGCAATTTCAGCATCTGCAGAATCGCCTCGGCGTTGGCGGTGATCTGCTCATGCCATTGCTTGGATTCTTCGATATCGTTACGGCAGATCACAACCTGCTCGACTTTATCGAACTGATGGATGCGATAAATCCCCGCTGTGTCCTTGCCATACGTTCCGGCTTCGCGGCGAAAACAGGGACTGCCTGCAAAATATTTTTTGGGTAAATCGCGTTCTTCCAGCGTTTCGTCCATGTGATACGCCGTCAATGCCACCTCGGCCGTGCCGACCAGAAACACCGGCGGGTCTTCATCGCTCATCGCATAGGACTGCTCGCGGCCCAGCGGAAAATAGCCCGTGCCTTCCATCGCGGGCTCGCGCACGAGGACGGGCACGGACATGGGCATAAATCCGCGCTCGACCATCAAGTCGCTCGCCAATCGGAGAACCGCCTGATGCATCATCGTGCCCAGACCGGTCAGGAAATAGCTTCGCGTGCCCGCCAGCTTTACGCCTCGCTCGATATCGAGCAATCCAAGTTCCCTGCCAAGCACTACATGATCCTTTGGCGCGAATTCGAAATGCCTGGGCTCGCCCCATTTTCGGACTTCGACGTTTTCGGTGTCGTCCTTCCCAACGGGGACGGAATCGTCGGGGGGCTGTGGAACCTGCAGCAGCAATGGCTTGACCGCGGCCTCGGCCAGGCGAATCCGGTCTTCCGATTCCTTTACCTTGGTTTTCAATTCCCCCATGCGAGCGATTGCACTCTTTTTTTCGGCAGGATCCTTCAGTTTTCCAACCTGCTTGCTGGCTTCATTTTGCTCGGAACGAAGCTTTTCGAATTCCTGTTGTGCGCGCAGACGCTTTTCGTCAAGCTCAAGCAGTGTCGAGACATCGACCTTGATCTTTTTCAGCTCGGCCGCGCGGCGATACTTGTCCGGGTTATCACGTAGGTCTTTGATATCGATCATGCATCGGCGGTTTTAATCCCAAACATGCCAAGCGTCCAGCATCGCGATACCCTTGTCTTGCGGCTAAGATGGTGGAAAGCTGATGATGCCTCAGAATCCGCCACTGCCGCTGATCAGACGATCGTGGGCCGTACGATACGCATTGCCCATTTGTTCGGTCGCCGCCGCGGTCTCATTGCGGCTGCTGCTCGAAAATGTCCTGAAGTCGTTCAAGACGGAAACCACGCCGTTTCTTCTGCTTTTCGCGTCGGTATTGATCTCATCCGGATATGGCGGCTTGGGGCCGGGGTTGGCGGCGACTCTGCTCGGCGCATTCGCCAACGATTTCTTCTTTACCGGCCCCCGATTCACGCTCGGGCCTTACGATTTCGATTCCGTCGTGCAAATGCTGCTGTTCGTGATGGAAGGCCTGTTCATCGGCATATTGGGTGCGCGACTGCAATCGGCGCGGCGTCGTTCCGAGCAAAGCGAAGCCGAGGCGCGGCGTCTGGAACGCAAGGTGCTTGATATCAGCGACCAGGAACGACGCCGTATCGGGCAGGACCTGCACGATGGGCTTGGCCAGCACCTCACCGGCGTGGCATTCCTGAGCAAGGCCCTTCAGGAACGTCTTTCCGGTCAATCATTACCCGAAGCAAAAGATGCAACTAAAATCGCCTCTCTGGTTTCTGAATCCATAGGCCAGACACGTGCCTTGGCACGCGGACTATCGCCGGTCGTGCTTGAGGAAGGCGGTCTTTCGTTCGCCTTGTCTCAACTGGTCGCCAGCACCGCCAGCGTATTTAAGATTCGATGTGTCTATTCGGGCGATGAACAATATGAAATTGAAGACCTGACGGTGGCGACGCATCTGTATCGAATCGCGCAGGAAGCGATCAACAATGCGATCCGTCATGGCAAAGCCAAACGAATCGACGTGCGGCTTTCCCCTAACGACGGCCTTTTGAAGCTGGAAATCGAGGATGATGGCGTAGGCATCTCCCCTAAATACAAGAGTGACGGTTTGGGTTTGCAGATTATGCATTTTCGCGCGAAGATGATTGGCGGTTCGCTTACGGTCAGCGCGAAACCGGGCGGAGGCACGTTAGTGGCTTGTTCCACCCCCAGGCGAACCGTCGAACAGGAGAACAAATGACTGCCGCAGTTGAAACAAAAAAGCGTTCCGTCGTCATCGTCGACGATCATCCCATCGTACGTCAGGGCCTGGCCCAGTTAATCAACCAGCAGCCGGACCTGCACGTCAGCCAGGAAATTCAAAATGCCCGTGCCGCCGTCGATTCGATCAACCAGCAAGTCCCTGATATCGCGATTATCGATATCTCTCTTGAAGATCGCAGCGGCATCGAGTTAATCAAGGACCTTCGCGCCCAGCATCCGGAGATGGCGATCCTCGCACTTTCGATGCACGATGAATCCCTCTACGCCGAACGCGCTCTGCGCGCCGGTGCCAAGGGATACATCATGAAGCAGGAAGCCACCGAGCAGGTCATGACCGCCATCCGCCGCGTGCTCGAAGGACAGATCTACGTCAGCGAGCGCATGGCAGCGCGATTGCTCGATCAACTCGTCAGCGCCAAGCCCGGCGAAGAGGATTCGCCGCTGGGCCGGCTCAGCGACCGGGAACTGGAAATCTTTTCCATGATCGGCCGGGGCATGGGCACGCGCGAAATCGCCAACAAGCTGACCCTGAGCATCAAGACCGTTGAAGCCCATCGGGAGCACATCAAAGAGAAACTCAAGCTGAAAAACGGCACTGAACTGGTCCGCATGGCCGTGCAGCACGCCTTGGAATCCCCCAAGGGTGATCAATAAGCCCGGTCGATTTCGTGCAAAGAGATATTTTTCAGCCCGTTTCGCTGGACAGGCGGGCTTATTGCGTATACTGCTGTCACTCCCGTTGGGAACCGGGAATGGTAGTCTGCTATGTCCTCATCAATTCGGATCGGGCGTGTGCTGCCGGGCGTTTTCTTTTTAACGCTCTTGATTGCCGTCGCAGATCTATCCGCCCAGGCAATTCCCGACCCCAACGGCGCGTTCTCGACCACTCCAACTGCCGTTTCCGTGCCCAACTACACCGTGCCCGCTCCTGGTCCGGCTAACGACGCCGAGTGGAATAAACCCGAAGCACTCGCGAAGAACCTCCAGGCGGTCGCCCGGCAAACCAGTTCCAACTATTACTCCATCAATTTCATCTGGGTGCTCGGTGCCGCATTTCTGGTGATGTTCATGCAGGCGGGATTCGCGTTGATCGAGACCGGCCTTTGCCGTGCGAAAAACGCCGCCCACAGCATGAGCCTGAATTTTCTCATCTATGCAATCGGCATAACCGGCTTCTTTATCTGCGGCTTTGCGTTCATGTGCGGCGGAGTCAACGGCACGAGTATTGGGGGCCCCGCCTCGTTAGGCGGACTGCCCACGCTCGATCAAATGGTCACGGTTGGAGACGGCTGGGGAATTCTCGGCAAAACGGGTTTCTTCCTCAGCGGCAGCGCCTACGATGCGCGGGTGGCTGTCTGGTTCCTGTTCATGATGGTTTTCATGGATACCACCGCCACAATCCCGACCGGCGCGTGCGCGGAACGACTGAGCTTCAAGAGCTTCTTTTTGTTCAGCCTGTTCATCGGCATGTTTACTTTTCCGGTCTTTGCCTGCTGGGTCTGGGGAGGCGGATGGCTGGCGCAACTCGGTCCAAAACTCGCCATGGCGCACGGAGCAGTTGACTTTGCCGGCGCGGGCGTTGTCCATCTGCAAGGTGGGGTCATTGCGCTCGTGCTCACCTCCATGCTCGGCCCGCGCATCGGAAAATACGACAGCAAGGGAAACCCGCAACCGATCATCGGCCACGACGTGCCGATGGTGCTGCTCGGCACGCTCATTCTCGCGTTCGGATGGTTTGGCATGAATTGCGGAAACGCACTGGGCGCCAGCGATGGACGCATTGCGATCATCGCGGTCAACACCGCCCTTTCCTCGGGCGCTGCCACGTTGACCGCATGCCTGCTGGTCTGGTGCTTCCTGGGCAAACCCGATCCTTCACTGACCAGCAACGGCATGCTCGCGGGATTGGTCGCGATCAGCGGACCCTGCGCATTCGTCTCTCCCGCTTCGGCGTTTCTGATCGGCATCGTCGCGGGCATTCTCGTGATTACCGGCATCTTCGTCATTGAAAAGGCCGGCATCGACGATGCGGTCGGCGCCGTGAGCGTGCATGGGATCAACGGGCTCTGGGGCTTGATCGCCTTGGGACTCCTTGCCGATGGAACTTATGGAGCCGGTTGGAACGGTTGCCATCTGTTTCGCCTCACGGATGGCTCGCTTGGATATTTCAATGACGTCGCCAAAGCCCCCGCAGGGGCGATTGAAATGGGAATCACCGGATTGTTCTATGGCAACGGCAAACAACTGGTTGTCGAGCTGATCCTCGCCGCGGTGGCAATCATTTGGAACGCCGCAATGGCGGCCATCATTTTCGGAATCGTCGGCAAGGCGACCCGCTCAAATCGCGTCTCGCCCGAAGTCGAAATTGCCGGCCTGGATATCCCGGAAATGGGCGCGCCCGGCTATCCCGATTTCATCAACGCCGTCGCACCAGAACAAGTCCAGCCATCCGAATATCAATGATTTCACTTTTGATTTGCGATTTGCGATTGAAAAAGACATTTT
Organism: Tepidisphaeraceae bacterium; assembly: GCA_035545895.1. Taxonomy (GTDB): domain Bacteria; phylum Planctomycetota; class Phycisphaerae; order Tepidisphaerales; family Tepidisphaeraceae; genus DASZXJ01. The sequence goes on from DASZXJ010000107.1 coordinate 23,917, forward strand.
AGCCCCGCCGCTTGCGGCGGGTTTTCGACCGCCAAACCCGCCGCAAGCGGC
>DASZXJ010000108.1:0-16864 GCA_035545895.1 Tepidisphaeraceae bacterium
GCCAAACTCAAAATACATTGCTCCGAATTTCCACCTCACCTGTTTTCGCAAGTTATCGCTCGCGCTTTGCCGAATTGAATTGAATGAGTGACAGAATTCTCGGATCGGCGTGGTGGGCCGCGGTCATGGCGATGGTTTGCGCGGCAGGAGCCGCCGCACTTGTTTTGTGCTATCGATCCCTGCTTGAAGTGCTCTCTGGACGCTGGCAGGACGGAGTGATATTTGCCTTGCTCGCGACTGTCTGCGGCATCGGCACGTGGATACTTTGCAAGAATCGCGACGATCTGCTGTTGATCGACAGCCACGATTCACGATAACAACCGGCTACACAGTCACCAGCACCGGCGAGAATGTGGCTCCAGGCATCGCGGTGACGTTGACCATCGACCCTGCCTGTATCGCCCCGTTGGCCAGATCAATCGCCTGGCTTGCCGCGGGAATTTCAACCACAAAATCAGTTCCCGCATGAACGACCATCAGTCGGTCGTCCAGCCATTTAACCCGTCCCTGAATAATGCGCGGTGGCCCAAAAATGGGCTGAATGAAATTACCACCGCTGGGCACGGTCCACATTTTTCGCGCGGTCACCCGGATCAATCCTTCAATCGGACGAGATGTCTGAAGAGGCTCCGAACCGGCATTTTTCAAATGAAGTTCGTAATTAGTACCGGCGGGCAGGAAAACGAGCTTATCCGCGTCCATTTGCTTGATTTGTCCGCGAGCGGGGAAATCGTTGATGCTGGGCATGGATCTGAATCTAGCCGAAAGTGGCATCCTTGGCCACGGGTTCGTCCTCGATGGAACGAATAAAACGGGTGAACCATCCTCCCCGCGCTTCCAATTCGCGTGGCGGACCAAAATCGGTCACTCGTCCCTTTTCAATGACGTATACGGCGTCAGCCTGATTGATCAGGCTCGGCCTGTGGCTCGTGACCACGGTGGTTCGCCCCGCCATCAGCCGATCGAGCGCCGCAATGATGGCTGCTTCTGAATCGGGCTCGACGCTGCTGGTTGGTTCGTCCAGCAGCAGGATGGTCGGATTCGCCAGGAACGCCCGGGCGATGCTGATGCGCTGCTTCTGACCGCCGGACAATCGCACGCCTCGCTCGCCGACTTTGGTTTCGTAACCGGAAGGGAGTTGGCTGATGAATTCATGCGCATTGGCCGCCTGTGCTGCAGCGACTACCTGCTCCATGGTCGCATCGCTTCGGCCATAGCGAATGTTGTCGAGAATGCTGTCATCAAACAGGAATGACTCCTGCTGCACGAGCGCGAAGTGCCCGCGAAGACTGTCTCGCCGAATCATTCGCAAATCCGTTCCATCCAATAAAACCGCTCCGATTTGCGGATCGTAAAAGCGCAGGAGGAGATTGAGGATCGTGCTCTTGCCCGATCCGCTCGGCCCGCAAAGTGCGACAGTCGTTCCCGGCTCGATTCGAATCGAAACGTCATGAAGCACATCGACGTCGCGATAGGAAAACGTGACGTGCGAAATCTCCAATTGACCTTTGATATGCTCAATCTGCCTGGCGTCGTGCGCATCGGGCAAGTCGTCGGGGGCATCGAGAATTTCGAAAACGCGCCTGGCCGCCGCCATGGCGCGCTGCACCATGTCATTAACGCGTGCCAGGGTATTGATCGGTCCAAACAGCCGCCACCAATAAGCCCGGAAGGCCAGGAGCTTGCCAAGGGTAAAGCTTCCACCGGTCAAAATGGAATATCCCCCGACGCCAAGCATGATCGGATTGCTGAGAAATCCCACCGCCCGGGAAAACGGAAAGTAGAGGCTTCGCGCATCAATCGCCTTGATCTGCTGGTCGTAATAGGCTTCGGTTTGTTTGCGAAACCGGTGAGCTTCTTCCTTTTCCCGGCCGAATATTTTGATGACGACGATGCCTGAAAGATTTTCCTGAAGCCGCGTGGAAACATCTCCCGCGCGGTCGCGCGCCGCTCTATAGATCGGCGCGACCCGATTATTGAAAACTCGCAAGAGGATGTACACCACTGCCAAAGGCGCAAGAGACGCGACTGTCACTTTCCAATCAAGCAGCAATACAACCACGACAGTCAGCAGCCATGTAAGTCCTTCGCCGATGATCACGTCGATGCCGTTGACGATGAACGACTGCACTTCATCGACATCGCCCATCGCCCGGCTCATCAGATCACCGACACGTTGTCGCTGAAGATATCCAAGACTTTGACCTTGCAGCTTTTGATAAACCGTATTGCGAAGCGACAGGATGAACTTCTGGGCGATGCGGTTCATCAGGTTTGTTGAGAGTGTTCCGGTGGCCTCAGCAAAGGCGTATACCGCGCACATCCAGAATACCGAAGAGACCAGGATCTGCATTGCGCCGGTGAGATGCCCGCCAAAAGAAAAGAGCCCATGGAGGTGCTGCGATGCCCAGGTGGAATTATGCAGGACCAGATTGTCGGCCACATACATCCACACGAAGGCTGGAAACAGGTCGGTGGGCATGGAGAGCAACAGCAGCACCAAAGCCGCCGCGATCATGCCCCATTGCGGGCGGAGCATCATAAACAGGCGTGCAAAAATGCGTTTGGACGTCATTGGCGGGTCGGGACGGCTGTCGGGCATGCCATAGATTCTAGGTCCTGGCGGCATTTGCCGACAATAGAAGGTGCAAACACTTCGTCCGAATATCGGGTTTGTGCTGATGATCGTCCTGCTGGCCCTGGTAGCTGCAGGTAAAGCGGTGCTTTATGACACCTTGGACCCGGACTGCTTCTGGCACCTGCGGGTGGCGGATCAAATCCAGCGTGACGGCATCGGACCCATTGTGGATGACATTTCGTTCGCATCAATCAAGACACCCTGGACCCCCTACTCGTGGCTGGCGGAACTGGGAATGAAGGGGATTTGGAGCATCGGCGGATATCGCGCTGCCATCATCATGCAAGCGCTGACAACGGCGGCGTTCGTCGCATTGATCGCGCTGTGCGCTTATGAAATGACCGCCGGCGGCAATCCAATGGGAGTCATCGTTTCAACCGTGATGGCCATGTTCTTGTCATTGCCATATCTCAGCTTCAGGCCGGTGACGTTTGTGATTGTGATGCTTGCGGTATGTGCGTGGCTGCTGCTGAGAGATCGAAATCTCGACGAACGCTCGCGCGCCGTATGGTGGATTGTTCCGATCACCGCGATTGCAACCAATTGCCATTTTTACTCCGTACTTGTTCCAATCTGGATTACTGCACTGCTGATCGGGGCCATCAGGGAAGGCAGAGGTGTGGACCACTACGGTTCGCTGCTTGCAGCCACACTGCTGGCATGCTGCGCAACCCCGATGTTGCCCGGAATGATCAACAGCCTGTGGGAATATCAATTTAATGATCCGATGGTCAGCGGCGGAATTGTCGCGGAATTTCAACCGTTTTGGACGAGCCCGATTGCAGTCGCGATCGTCGTGTTGTGGTTGGGACTGTTAATTTGGAATCGCGAAAAACTTCGTCCCGGCGATTGGATGTGGGTGCTCGCTTCTCTGGTGCTGTATATGAGGCTCGGACGGTTTGCCCCGATCTTTGCAATGGTGGCTTCGCCGTACCTGGCGATGTCGATTCCCGCCATGAGCGGTAAGGCGCTGGCGCGCAAGTCGGTAACGGCCGCCATCGCGTGCATTCTTGTAATCGGCATGGTGCGGATCGGAATGGAATTTCCCAGTGCGAACACTTCGATGGATCAATGGCTGAATCGACACGGCCCGGACACGCCGGGTTATCCAACAGCGGCTGCGGATTTTGTCGCGAACCGCGTCGGCAGCGGACGAATCATCAATGAATTTACCTGGGGCGGATACCTGTCATGGAAGCTTGGCGACAAATATCAGGTGCTGCTCGATGGTCGCACGCAGTTATATACGCCGCAATTCTGGCAGACGATGTATTTGAGCGAACCGGAAAACGCCCGCCCCGCGCTGGGCAGCACACAAGCCTCGGCAGCCATCCTGCCCACTGAGCACAGCCGCTTTCGATCAATTCTATTGGATATGGGATGGCAAAGCGCGTATCGCGATGACCGCGCGGAAGTGCTCATAGCGCCGGTCGGGTTTACTGATGCCAAAGATGGGGATTAAGCCGCATCTTCGTGCTCTTCGGGTAGCGGGATGATTTGCTTGGGCTCAGCGGCTTTGCCATTGCTGCTGCCGTTCAATCCCATTTCCTCAAGTAATTTGGCGGGAACTTCGCCGGTGTTCTTGCACTTGGGATAGCCGCTGCATCCGAGGAACGGACCGCGCTTGCCTTGGCGGATCATCATCGGCTTGCCGCATTCATCGCAATCGATGTCGGTCGGAATCGGACCCTTCGGCGCGGTCATGGTGCCAGCGGCTGCAGGATTTTCCGAAATAATCTTGGCAATCAAGTCGTTGCTCTTGGCGGCTTCTTCCTTGAGCAGCGGCACAAGCGCCTCGACTTGCTTGAGGTCCTCACCCGCAAGCTTCTTCATCATCCTGGTCGCGCGGCACTTGGGGAAACTCGAGCAACCGAGGAATGGGCCGCGCTTGCTGTCGCGAAGAATCATCGGGCTGCCGCACTTTTCGCAGGCGACGGTCGTCTGAATCTTCACTTTCGGCGGAAGGGGTTTGCCTTCCTTATCAAGATTGATGATCGTCGTACAGGCTGGCTCTCCTTTTTCATTTTTGACGGAGTAACCCGAACAGCCGAGGAATTCGCCGAATCGTCCGCGCCGCTTGATCATGTCGCGACCGCAGACCGGGCATTTGAATTCGGTCATCTCGCGAAGCATCGGTTTGCCCTGTGGATCGACCGGCTGAGTGGTCGCGCATTCGCGGTCGCTGCAAGCCAGGAAAAATCCGTTCTTGCTGATGCGGTACAACATTTCCTTGCCGCACTTGGGGCACTTATAGGGAGAAGGCGCCCCGCCGGCGTGTTCGATTTTTCCGAGCGCGCCATCGACGACCTTATGAAATGGGCCATAGAAATCGCGAAGCAGTTTGAGCCAGTCCAGGTGATCTTCCTCGACTTCGTCGAGTTTCAGTTCCATGCCGGCAGTGAATTGCACGTCCATGATTTCCGGAAATGCCTGCATGAGCTTTTCGGTGACGACTTTGCCAAGCATGGTGCCGTAGAATCGGCGGCTTTCCTGCATGACGTATTCGCGATCCTGAATTGTCTGGATGATGCTCGCATACGTGCTCGGACGACCGATGCCCAGCCGCTCGAGTTCCTTGACCAGCGAAGCTTCCGAAAATCTCGGCGGCGGCTGGGTGAAATGTTGTGTCGGTGAAATTTCGATCGGATGAACCGCGGAATCTTCTGCCAGTTCGGGCAAAAGCTGATCTTCACTGCTCACGCCCGCGACTTTCATGAAGCCGTCAAACACCAGCTTGCGGCCATTGGCACGGAAGACAGCTTCGGTCAATTGTGCCTTGGCAACGATGGTCAGTGTCGTCTGATCAAATTCGGCAGGCGGCATCTGGCAGGCGACAAATCGATTCCAGATAAGCTGATATAGCTTGTATTCGTCGGCTCCAAGCTTTTCACGCGCATCGTGAGGGGTAAACGTCACATCGGTGGGACGAATCGCCTCGTGCGCTTCCTGGGCGGATTTGTTGGATGAGCTGTATGAAACGGGACTTTCCGGCACATAGCGAGGACCAAACTCATCGCCGATGAAAGCGCGAGCCATCTTCAGCGCTTCGGCCGAAAGATGAGTCGAGTCGGTTCGCATGTAGGTAATGTGACCTGCTTCATACAAGGTCTGTGCAAGTCGCATGGTGCGCTGGGCGCCAAGCCCGAGCCGGCTGGATGCACCCTGCTGCAATGTACTGGTGATGAACGGCCCCGGCGGGCGGCTGGTCGTACGCTTCTTTTCAATGCTCCGCACGTTAAACGGCGGACACGAGCCGAGTTTCCCCGCATAGCTGGCCAGATTTTTGGCAGGACCCTTTCCAGCGGGATCTTCGACGAGCTTCTCTTCATCGACGACGAATCCGAGCAATTCAGCAGCCTTGCGGGCATCGTCCTTGTTGTCGGGTTCGAATTTCTTGCCGCCGATTTCAATGAGTTCCGCGGAGAATGCTTCGTGCTCGGAGAGCCATTTGTCTCTTTCGACCTTGGTGCGTTCGCCGTTGCCGGTATTGGTGAGGAAATCGACCCATTTCGCGGACAACTTTGCACAATCAGCAGTGTCGGCGGCTGAGAAAATCGCGGCGATCTTCCAGTACTCCGCTGGTACAAACGCTTCGATTTCGCGGTCGCGATCGACAATCAGACGTACCGCAACGCTTTGCACACGGCCGGCACTGAGGCCGCGCGCCACTTTTCGCCACAGGAGCGGCGAAATCTCATAGCCCACAATTCGATCAAGGATACGACGAGCCTGCTGCGCATTGACCCGGTCGATATCGATTTTCTGCGGATTCTTAAACGCCTTCTGAATCTCGGCCTTGGTGATGGCGTTAAAGATGACGCGCTTCACCCGTTCGTCGGGTATTCCCAGCGCCTGCTGGAGATGCCATGCGATGGCTTCGCCCTCACGGTCCAAGTCGGTGGCCAGGTAAACTTCCGGAGCATCCTTGGCGAGCTTGCGGAGTTCGCTGACAACCTTTTCCTTGCCTCGCTCTTCAATGATGACGTATTCCGGCTCGAAGGTCTTGAGATCCACGCCCATCCCCTTGGACGGAAGATCGCGCACATGCCCCATCGACGCCTTCACAACAAAGCCGTCGCCGAGGTACTTGTTGATCGTCTTCGCCTTGGCGGGCGATTCGACGATGACCAGGTTTTTTCCACTTTTCTTTGCCATTGCCATCCTTGTGGCTTGATGCCGTCCCATAGTCTCGGACGGGTCGCTCCGTCGGTCCTATCGACCGCAAAGCCGCAAATCTTGATGACCTGCAGCCAGATTCTCCCGTCCGGGGGCGCGGCAGTTTGGGGGCTCGCTCAAGCCAAGTCAAGCCCACTGCCAAAGATTCCTTCTCCAACCGTTACGCAAAAGGGATGGTCATTGTTCGCCCACATCAGGGAGGAACTTCATACCTAACCATCTGAAAACAATAAGCTTATAAGTGCAATATTTCCTTTTCCGCAGCCTTGAGACGCACGATCTGGCCTAAATGAAGCGAAACCCAGTTTCCAAAAGCGGTTCTCGCAGAAATGAACTTTATTGAGCAACATCCGATAAGGAAAAATGACCATTTCGCGAGCGATACATCTATATATGTCACGACCGTGACGCCGACCGAAACGAAAGGCCCCGGCTTGCGCCGGGGCCTCGTGCAGTCAAATAATCAACACAGGAGTCTTTTAGGCTCCCGCCTGTGGCACCGGCTCGCCTGTGGGGGCAGGCGTGGCGCGAATGGCGGAGGCGGCAACCCGGGGTTCTGCTTCGAGTTCCGGAGGCGGTTCGGCCAGGTGCTTGATCCGCAGATTCAGATGCGGATTGAACGCCGTTCCCGCCGGAATCAGGTGGCCGAGAATGACGTTCTCCTTCAAGCCGATGAGCATATCCACCGCACCGGCCAAAGCGGCCTCGGTGAGCACCTTGGTCGTTTCCTGGAACGATGCCGCACTGATAAACGACTCGCTCTGGAGACTGGCCTTGGTAATGCCCAGAAGTAGCGTTTTGGCTCGAGCGGGCTTGGGCTTTTTGCCCTTGGCGACTTCCTTGCCAGCCGCCTCAGTGGCTTCATTGGATTCCTTGAACTCTGCCTTGGTGACCACCTCACCCTTCTTAAAGTTCGTATCGCCCGGCTCTTCAACCTTCATGCTCTGGGCGATCGTATCGTTGCCCTGACGGAAGCGGAACTTGTCCACGACTTCACCCGGCAGGAATTTGCTGTCGCCGGCATCTTCGACCTTCACTTTGCGAAGCATCTGGTTAAGAATGATCTCAATGTGCTTGTCGTTGATCTTCACGCCTTGCGAACGATAGACATTCTGCACTTCGTTCAGCAGGTATTGATAAAGCGCTTCTTCACCATTGATGCGAAGAATGTCGTGCGGAATACGAGGCCCGCGGACAAGCGGCTCGCCGGCTTCGACGAAGTCGCCGGTATGAACCTGCAACTCCTTGTCCTGGGGCACATGGTGTTCGCGTTCCATGCCAGCTTCAGAACGGACCATGATGGTCATCTTGCCGCGACGTTTGTCTGAACGCAGCTCAATGGTGCCTGAGATTTCCGCCAAAACAGCCGGATCCTTAGGCTTGCGGGCTTCAAAGATTTCGGTGACGCGAGGCAGACCGCCGGTGATGTCCTGCGTACCAGCGCTTTCGCGAGGCTGGCGAGCAAGCATGTGGCCGGCCGAAATCTTCTGACCATTTTGCACTTCGATACGCGCCTTGGCGGGCAGATAATGGAAGTCCAGAATCTTGCCGTCGGCGCCTTCGATGGTGATACGCGGATGACGTTCGCCCTTGTGTTCGACGACGACCAGCTTGCTTTCACCGCCGCCGCCTTTTCGTTCCTCTTCCATGCGGGCGGTTTCGCCTTCTTCGATGTCCTCATAACGCACCGTTCCGCTCTTTTCAGCAAGAATCGGCGTGATATGCGGATCCCACATGACCAGTTGCTGGCGCGGCTTGACCTTTTCGCCGTCTGGAACCATGACGGTGGCGCCATACGGAATCTTGTAACGTTCAAGCTCACGGCCCTTGGCATCTTCAATGACAATTTCGCCGTTGCGCTTGAGGGCAACCATCTTCTTGTTGCCTTCTTCGTCCTTCACTTCAACGGCGTTGACGTCGTGATGCTTGGCAACGCCCGAATTGACCGCCTTGATGTCGTTTTCGATCAACGCGCCGGTGGCGACGCCGCCGGTGTGGAACGTACGCATGGTGAGCTGCGTGCCCGGTTCGCCGATCGACTGGGCGGCAATGATTCCGACCGCCAGGCCTTCTTCGACGAGCCGATTGGTGCTCATGTCCACGCCATAGCAGCGAGCGCAGATGCCGCGCGGGCTTTCGCACGTCAGCGGCGAACGCACGCGAATCGTTTCAAGTTTGAGTTCCTTGACCTTGTCGGCGATTTCGTTGGTGATGAGCTGATTTTCCGCCACGATGACTTCATCGGTGATCGGATTGCGAATCGTGTCGCGTGCGGTTCGACCGACGATCAAATCCTTCAATTCAACTTCGACGGTTTCGCCTTTATAGATCGTGGTCTTGGTCACACCGTTGACGGTATTGCACTCGATCTGATTGATGATGACGTTCTGGGCCACGTCCGCGAGCTTGCGGGTAAGGTAGCCCGAGTCCGCCGTCTTCAAAGCAGTGTCAGCCAGACCTTTTCGCGCACCGTGCGTCGAACTGAAATATTCGAGCACCGAAAGACCTTCGCGGAAGTTTGACTTGATGGGTGTTTCGATGATTTCGCCTGACGGCTTGGCCATCAAACCGCGCATGCCGCCGAGCTGACGAATCTGATCGACGTTGCCGCGAGCGCCGGAGATCGCCATCATTGCGATCGGGTTCAAATATCGCAGCGTGTTAGGCGAATTCGCCGGAACAGGCTTGCCTTCACCGTCGCGATAATCCTTGGACAAGCCGGCCATCAGGTCTTCGGTCACCTGTTTACGTGCATGACCCCAGACGTCGATCAACTGGCTGTAGCGTTCCTGGGCGGTAATGGCGCCCATCTTGTAGTTCTTCTCGATCTTGTCGGCCTTCTTCTGGCCTTCATCGAGAATGGCCGCCTTGGTGTCGGGCGAACGAATATCTGAAACGCCGAAGCTCAGTGCGGCAAGCGTCGATCGCTTGAAGCCAAGTGACTTCATGTTATCGAGCAAATCGATCGTCGCGGGACGGCCGAGTTTGGCATACGTATCGGCGATGACGCGCGACGAGCCCTTCGCGGTCAACGCATAGTTATAGAACGGCATCTCGCGCGGAAGGATATCGTTGAAGATGCAGCGGCCGACGGTCGTCAGAATGACGTTGCTGTTGTACTTCGCCGGACGTTGTCGGCCCGCGTAATCGGGCTTGAGTCGCTTGCGATGTTCTTCAACATGCTTCCACGACACGTCGCCAATTGCCACTTCGCCGGACTTGTCATCCGGCACGACATGCGTGCGGCCGGTGAGGCGAACAAAGATTCGCGAATGCATCGCGATCTTGCCAAGCTGATACGCCATCAGCGCTTCAGCGACCGTGTCGAACAGCTTGAACTCGCCCTTATCGCCTTCGCGATCGGAGGTGATGTAGAACGTACCGAGCACGATGTCCTGAGACGGCGTGATGATCGGGCTGCCGTTGGCGGGCGAGAAAATGTTGTTCGGCGCCAGCATCAGCACGTGCGTTTCAGTCTGTGATTCAATCGAGAGCGGCAGATGGACGGCCATCTGGTCGCCGTCGAAGTCGGCGTTGAAGCCTTTGCAGACCAGAGGGTGAATCTTGATGGCGTTGCCTTCGACCAGCACCGGCTCAAACGCCTGGATACCCATGCGGTGCAATGTCGGAGCGCGATTCAGCATGACGGGATGCTGGTAAATGACTTCTTCAAGAATATCCCACACGTCGGGGTCGCGACGTTCGAGCATCTTTTTGGCGGACTTGATCGTGTCAGCCAGGCCATGCTCCTTGAGCTTGCGGATGATGAACGGCTGATAGAGTTCCAGCGCGATCTTCTTGGGCAAACCGCACTGATGCAGCTTGAGTTCGGGACCAACGACGATGACCGAGCGAGCAGAATAGTCCACGCGCTTGCCGAGCAGGTTTTCACGGAAGCGGCCCTGCTTGCCCTTAATCATGTCGGTCAAGGACTTGAGCGGACGATTCGACGAACCGAGCACCGGACGACGGCAGCGACCGTTGTCGAACAGCGCATCGACCGCCTGCTGAAGCATTCGCTTTTCGTTGCGAATGATGACTTCGGGTGCGTTGAGATCGACGAGCTTTTTCAGTCGATTATTTCGATTGATGATTCGGCGATACAAGTCGTTCAAATCGCTGGTCGCGAAATTGCCGCTTTCCAGCAACACCAGCGGACGCAGGTCCGGCGGAATCACCGGGATCACGTCCATGACCATCCATTCCGACTTGTTTTCGGAATTGCGAATGGCTTCGATCATCTTCAGACGCTTGGTGAGGTCCTTGATCTTCTGCTTGCTGTTGGTTTTCTCGATGGCTTCGCGAACCTTTTGCTGTTCGGAGTTGAGATCGAGCAGGCCAAGGAGTTTTTTAATGGCCTCAGCGCCCATCTCGGCTTCGAATTCGTCGCCGTACTTTTCGTAGGCTGCGCGATATTCGTCTTCAGTAAGAAGCTGCTTTTTCTTCAGAGGCGTCTTACCCGGATCGGTAACGACGTAATCCTGGAAATAAACGATCTTCTCGATGTCGCCGGTCTTCATGTCCAGCAAAGCACCCAAGCGGCTGGGAAGAGCCTTGAAGAACCAGATATGAACGATCGGCGCAGCCAGATTGATATGGCCCATGCGCTTGCGACGAACGCGGCTGTGCGTCACCTTGACCTGGCATCGGTCGCAGATGATGCCCTTGTACTTCGTACCCTTGTACTTGCCGCAGGAGCATTCCCAGTCGCGTTCTGGACCGAAAATGCGCTCGCAGAACAGGCCGTCCTTTTCGGCACGGTAGGTACGATAGTTGATCGTTTCGGGCTTCTTCACTTCGCCGAAGGACCACGAACGAATATCGTTCGGGCTGGCGAGTTGAATACGAACCGAACCGTAATCATTCACGCGATCGTAGACCATTTCAGCCATGATCGATCTCTTTCTTTTCTGTCACGGAATTCTGCTCCGTGAGTTTTACTTCAAATCCACTGACCTCTCGTTTGCCGCCACGGAGGTCTCTCCAAAAACTAACGCAAAAGGCCACTACAACTACAAGTCCAACGAGCCCAATCAACGACCACATGATGAAGAAAAAGCCATCAAAGTTCACCATCTGATCGTCAAGCCATATCCGTTCACGCCGCAGGCTTCTGATGTTCAACTTCAACAGCGGCCACTTGATTTACCCGCATATGAATGCCCATTCCGGTCCGCGGATAGTAGTGCAATTGGCTCGCGGTAATTGCCAGTGCATTTGGATCTTCAATCAAATATCGATCACCACTTGTCATGATGACGCGAAACGAGACGAACGGCTCGCTGTTCGTCAGGCTTTTGATTGTGTCCAAAGTCGTTTCGTCGTGACCGGGCATTTATTGACTCACATTAAATCTTCATCTTCAGTGGCAGCGGCGCCTTTCTTCTTCTCAAGTTGGATATTCAAGCCCAGCCCGCGGATTTCATTACACAGCACGTCGAACGAAACCGGCGTGCCGGCTTCGAGGGTGTTGGTGCCTTTGACCATGCTCTCGTAAATCTTCGTGCGGCCCTCCACGTCGTCGCTCTTGACGGTGAGTAATTCCTGAAGGACATACGACGAGCCATAGGCTTCCAGGCCCCAGACTTCCATTTCGCCGAAACGCTGACCGCCGGTGCGAGCCTTGCCGCCCAAGGGTTGCTGGGTGATGAGACTGTACGGGCCGGTGGCGCGAGCGTGAATCTTGTCGTCCACCAGGTGGTGGAGCTTCATCATGTAGATGTAGCCGACGGTGGTCTTTTGCTCGAACGGCTCGCCCGTGCGGCCGTCGTGGAGCTGAATCTTGCCGCCGTACGGCATCTTCACATCAAGTTCACCGACATGCAGCGACTGACTTTGCTGCTTGCGATCCTTGCGGCGCTGGTCGATCGCGTCATTGGCCTCGGTGATCGCCTTGAAGATTTCATCTTCATGAGCGCCATCGAAGACCGGTGTGACAGCCTGTTGACCGAGCACCATCATGGCCCAACCAAGATGGGTTTCGAGAATCTGACCGACGTTCATACGGCTGGGCACGCCCAGCGGGTTGAGCAGGATGTCCAGCGGAGTGCCGTCTTCGAGGAATGGCATATCTTCTTCCGCCACGATGCGGGCGATGACACCCTTGTTTCCGTGACGGCCGGCCATCTTGTCACCGACCGACAACTGTCGCTTGGTGGCGATATAGACCTTGACCATTTCCAGCACGCCGCTCGGCAATTCATCGCCGCGCTTCATGTGGTCGCTCTTGCGCTGCCGTTCCGAGAGCACGGCTTTTACGCGAGGGAAAAACCGATCAAAGGTGCTATTGGCCTGCTCCTTGCCTTCTTTCGATCCCTTGATCCAGTGGGTTTTGAACTTGCCTTCATCAGCAAGAATCGTTTCGATCTGTTCCATCACCACGTCGGTATTCTCGCTTTGAGCAACCTTTTGACGGGTGCTCGGATCGACCATCACCTGGCCGGTCACCTCGTTGATTTCGGCGATCATCTGGCGGAAAATTTCGACGGCGCGATCGTTCATTTCCTTTTCGTACTTGTCGATGTCCTTCTTCAACGCCTTCTTCTGCTCGTCGCTCATGTGCATGCGACGGCTGAAGCGCTGGGCACCGATGACCACGCCTTCTTCACCTGCGGGCATTTCCAGCGAATCGTTCTTCACGTCTTCACCTGCCCGGCCGAAGATGGCATGAAGCAGCTTTTCTTCGGGGGTCAGCTCACTCTTGGACTTGGGTGCGATCTTGCCGACCAGAATATCGCCAGCAGCGACTCGCGTGCCGATGCGAACGATTCCGCTCTCATCCAGGTTGGCCAGCGCATGTTCTGACACATTTGGAATATCGCGTGTAAATTCCTCTCGCCCCAGCTTGGTTTCGCGAATTTCGACGTCGTATTCCTCAATGTGAATCGAAGTAAACGTGTCATCCTTCACAAGTTTCTGGCTGATGACGATGGCGTCTTCGAAGTTGTACCCGTCGTAGGTCATGAACCCGACGAGCACGTTTCGACCCAGAGCCAATTCGCCCTGATGGACCGCTGCGCCGTCGGCAATGATCTGCGCCTTCTTGACGCGCTGCCCTTTCTTGACGATTGGCTTCTGATTGAGGCACGTGCGCTCATTCAGGCCGACGAACTTACGCAGCACGTATTCGTCTGCGTTGTCGATCAGGATTCGCGATGAATCGACGTATGTCACAATGCCCGCGCGCTCAGCGCGGACAACCATGCCGCTGTTTTGAGCCACCGGTTTTTCCATGCCGGTTGACACGACCGGCGGATCGGTGCGAAGCAGAGGCACAGCCTGTCGCTGCATGTTCGAACCCATCAATGCGCGGTTGGCGTCGTCGTGTTCGAGGAACGGAATCAGCGCCGCCGAGACGGAAACCGTCTGCCGCGGGCTGATGTCGATATATTGCACTTCCTTGCTTGGCACGGTCGCCAGGTCGCCTTGCACGCGAGCCAGCACCATCCCCTTTTTCACGTGGCCGTCTTTCTCGACCGCGTCAGGCGGAGCGAGGACGCCTTTCATTTCTTCGTCAGCGCGAAGATATTTCACGTCGCCGTTGACCTTGCCTTCCTTGACCACGCGATAAGGCGTAATCAGGAAGCCATATTGATCGAGGTCGGCATAGATCGACAGAGACGCGATCAGACCGATGTTTGTGCCTTCCGGCGTTTCAATCGGACAGATGCGGCCATAGTGCGAAATATGCACGTCGCGCACTTCAAAACCCGCACGCTTGCGATTCAAGCCGCCCGGGCCCAAGGCTGACAAACGGCGCTCGTGCGTCAACTGGCTCAGTGGATTGGTCTGATCCACGACCTGCGACAATTCGCCGCGGCCGAAGAAGAAATCGATCGAGCTGCTGATCGACTTGCTGTTGACCAACTCAGCGATCTTGCCGAGTTCATTCGGGTCTTTCAGGCTCATGCGCTCCTGCACGGTGCGCTTGAGCTTGAGGAAGCCCTTGCGGAGTTCTTCAGCAGCCAGTTCGTCGATGGTGCGCAGACGACGATTGCCCAGATGGTCAATGTCGTCCACATATCCTTCGCCGCTTCGAAGCTTGAACATGTACTTCAGCGAATTGACGAGGTCTTCGCTGCGAAGCGTCATGACGCTTTCGGGCACGTTCTGGTCGAACTTGCGGTTGATGCGGAATCGACCGACCCGGCCAAGGCGATAGCGATTTTCGTCGAAGAACTTTTCCTGGAAAAGCGTCTTGGCTTTGTCTTCCTGCGGCGGATTGCCCGGACGCAGGCGAGCGTAAATTTTGAGCAGCGCGCTCTTGTGACTGTCGGAGGTATCTTCGGCCAGCGTGTTGAGAATGAGCGGATCACTGACTTTCGTCACAACTTCCAGCGTCTTGAGGCTGGATGCCTGGATTTTATTGAGGGCTTCACCAATCTGCGCGCCGGGCTTGACCAGCACTTCGCCGCTTTCGGTGTCAATCACGGGAGCGGCAGCGTAGTAGCTCGGTTGGAGTTGGCCGACCTTGACGTTTTCGATCGTGTGGAATTCCTTGATGATCGATTCGCTGGTCGAATATTTTTCATCCAACGCGCGAAGGAACGTGGTGCCCGGAATCTTGCTCGACTGGTCGATTCGAACGGCCAGTGCGTCTTTCTTGGTGACTGAACATTCAATCCAGCTTCCGCGCTCGGGAATCACTCGGCAGCCATGCAGGGGACGATCGCCTTCCTGCACTTCGACGAGGAAATCGACGCCGGGCGAACGGTGGAGCTGATTGACGATGACGCGTTCAGCACCATTGATGATGAACTCGCCGCCCCCGATCATGATCGGGATTTCACCGAGATAGATGTTGTCTTCCAGCACCTCATCCCGGTCTTTGCGCTTCAGCGAGACGCGAATCCGGAAAGGCATGCCGAACGTCAGCCGCAGGGCGCGGCATTCGTCGGTGGTGTATCGCGGTTCGTTTAATTCGTAGCTGATGTATTCCAGCCGGAGATTGCCATCGTAGCTTTCGATGGGGAATACTTCGCGCAGCAGAGCTTCGAGGCCCTCGTTCTTGCGCTTGGCTGGATCGGCATCCTTCTGAAGAAACCGCTGATAAGCGGCGATCTGGACATCGATCAAGTTCGGAATCGGCAGCGCATCGCCGCGCTTGCTGAAATCGCGTACCTCATGGACTCGCATTGCTTGTCCTTTTCTGCAAAAGGGATTAATTCTGGTTCACGCCGTGAACAAATCTAAGCAGGCGACCGTTGGATCGCCCTTTTGTCGGGTTCGGGGGTGCGGATTTCCGTCACCACGAACACCACCTCTGACAAACGTCACCGCCCCGTTCAATTGTCCGTTTCGCCGCCTTGCTTCCCAAAACCAAGGACAACGTAAGTCATTTCAATTCAGTAATTTACAATCACATCCGGAATAATAGCGCAAAAAACGACAATCCAAGAACCGCCCTTCTTCAAACTGAAGAAAGCATTCTTAGATTTGTCCTACGGAACTTGTTTATTATCTAGCGCCAATTCCGACAGGCTAATAGTAGAAAGGTTGACTATCAGTGTCAATCCCTGTTGTTTTATCAACCATTGATGGCTGTTACCCGGACTTCGGTGTAGCGCTGGCGATGACCGATCTTTTTATGGTAACCCTTACGGCGCTTATACTTCTGGATATCGATCTTGGGGCCATGAGCCTCGCCGAGAACCTCAGCCGTGACTGTCGCGCCAACGACCAAAGGCTTGCCGATTCGGGGTTCGCCCTCGCCCGCCACCAGTAATACACGGTCGAATTTGACCTCTTTGGCGTCGGCTTCGACGGTTCGATCGATCCGAATCCGGTCGCCGCTGGTTACTTTGAACTGTGTGCCGCTGTCTTCGATAATCGCGTACATGCCAAGCGCTCCGCTCTGATAAAATAAGGCGGAGCATTGTGACAACACCGCTTCGATTGTCAAGATTGACCCACTACTGTCCGGTTAATCGCCGGCGTTAGGCGGTGTTTTTCTCGATGTCACCGAGTCCAACCGCTCCAATGTTAGGGTACACGATTTCATTTTCGTTTGCCGGTTTGCCGCGTGTCGTGGCGATCGTGTCACGACGATGC
>DASZXJ010000109.1:0-1657 GCA_035545895.1 Tepidisphaeraceae bacterium
TGCGGTGGTTTAATGGTAATCCGAAGCGTGACAACATTATGGAAGTGCAAGCTTAATTGGCAAGCGAGCGTGCCACTTCTATGAAAGTCTGTCGCTTGTCAAGTGAGGAGTGAATTATGTTCAACGCTGCGGGGAATCCCAGTCTTCTATTCGAGCATCAGCCGGTCGGCTTAGCCCCCGTGGGTGGTTCGAGAGTGCGAAGGCTGCCCTTAATCTGCTTGCGGGCTGGTTGGGACAGTTCCCGTCCGCCCAAGTGGCACTCGAGCTCGCCTTCGCTACGCAGGTTCCCGGCGTTGAATGACTTTCCACTCCCTCCTATTCATCGATGAACTTCCTTTTTTCGAGGCACATAATTCTCAAGACACACAAGCTCAAAGCAAACCAACAAACAATCTTTCTCTCTGGGAAAATGGCGCCGGTCAAGCGGCCACACCGGCTTCGGCGACGCCGACCGCTTGACCAGGTGCGGGAACCATCTCATGGTACAATCGCCTCAGCCACCGATTGGCGATCGCCGCCGCAATGACGTTCGCCGGCTTGCGCGGCCGCATGCGGTCCTTGAACTCGCGCCAGCGCGCTTCTGTTCGCGGGAGGCGTTTGGCCAACTGGATCAGCGCCGCGCGCAAATCGTCATGGCCCGCGAGGACCAGCCCGGAATCCGCTTGTCGTTTTCCGCTGGAGGCGTTGCAGGGGGTCACGCCGCAGTAGCGAGACAACTGCTTGCCGCTGCGAAACCGCTGAAACGAGCCGATCACCGCCCGCAGCAACATGGCCGTCACCAGTCCGACTTCCGCCTGTTCAAGAAGTTTTTGCACCACCGGATCGTCGGCCGTGATCGTCTTCATCCGTTGGTCCACGTCGGCGATCTTCTCCTCCAGGTGCGCCAGCAATGCCAGTTGTTCCTGAATAATCCAGCGGCTGTGCTCGGGCAGCGCGGCTTCCGCCAGCCAGGCAAGCCAGGTCTTGGTCCAGGGGGTGGCCGAGCAGGTTTCGGCTATGCAATCCTCCTTGAGCAGCGAACGGATCCGCAGCTTGACGTCTTTGGCGTCGGCCATCAATGCCTGACGGTAACGAATCAAATGCCGCAGTTGCCGCGTGTGCTCGTCGGCCAACCACACCTCCGGGAGATACTTCACGCGGAGCAAGTTTGCCAAATGCCAGGCATCACCGTGGTCGGTCTTGTCGGGCCCTTGCTTGAGCCGATGGACCGCTCCCGCATGTGCCAACCGCACGGGCCAGCCCGTCGTCTGGGCAAGTTGCGACGCGAACTCCGCCGAGCCGGTGCAGGCTTCCAACGCGACTCCTTGAACGATGATCTTTTGGGCCACGGACTGGACCGCCTCGATCACCGTTCCCACGGAATTGGTCAGACTTCGATTAAACAACGGATTACCGTCCTGATCCAACACGCAAACCCGAACTGAATCGCTGTGATAGTCAATGCCCACGTAAACTGATACGCTGTCCATGTCTGTTGCTCCTGGTCGATGGGGAAAATAAACCGTCCCTGGCATTGTCGCCAAATTCGGCCAGAGCAACAGACCTTTCATCCCCATCTGCTTGACCGACGCCAATTGATCTAACCGGGACCACGGTAATTTAAACGTCGGTCAAGCAGTGCGATGGTTCTCACGCACGCTCGCCCGGCAACCGCACG
>DASZXJ010000110.1:0-5762 GCA_035545895.1 Tepidisphaeraceae bacterium
GGGCTGACAACCGTCAACATTTCCACCAACGAAGTGGACGACCAGCTCATCCAGCCGCAGCCGCCGGGCGCGCCGGTGCTGAGCATCAATTCCGATACCGGCGACAGCAATTCCGATCATCTGACGAATCTGAACAACTCATCGGCGGGCAAGAAGCTCACGTTTTTTGTCTCCG
This sequence comes from Tepidisphaeraceae bacterium, assembly GCA_035545895.1. Classification (GTDB taxonomy): domain Bacteria; phylum Planctomycetota; class Phycisphaerae; order Tepidisphaerales; family Tepidisphaeraceae; genus DASZXJ01. Next base: position 176 of record DASZXJ010000110.1, read on the forward strand.
GCATCGCCAGCGGATCGACCGCACGCATTTATGCGGATGGCGTGCTGATCGGCAGCGCGCTGTCCAATTCGCCGGGCGGTGTCACGCCCACGGCCGTCGTCACCGATGGCTCGACCGCGATGGGCGATGGGACTCACCAGATTACCGTCCGCCAGATCAAGACCGGCCAGATCGAATCCGAAGATTCACCCGCTTTGGCGATCACGATCGATACGATTGGCCCCGTGCCGACGATCACCCAGTTTGCCGGGCAGACCGATCCGACTTCCAGCGGACCGATCAAGTTTGTCGCATCGTTTAATCAGTCCGTGACCGCGTTTAATCCATCGTTCTTTACTGTCTCCGGCACCGCTGGCGCGACGGTCGGCGCGGTCACCGGTTCCAATGGAACCTACACCATCACGATCAGCAATTTCGCCCTGCCCGGAACCGTCGTGGTGAACATGGCGGCAGGCGCCTGCCACGATGCGGCGGGTAATCTCAGCGTCGCATCGGTCAATACCGACAATTCAGTAACCCTGAGCGTCAACAATCCGGTCGTCACCCCGTTTGCGACGCTTGTCAATGGGAGGCTCACCTTCACCGGCACCAACTCCAACGACGTGATGTCCCTCAGTGTGCAGGGCAGCAACCTGGTGGCGACTCTCAACGGCGAATCGGAAACGTTTAACAATAGCGCGGTCGCTCGCATCGATGTATTCGCGCTCGATGGCAATGATCGGGTGACCGTCGGAGCAAATGTCATTGGCACTTATGTTCTCGGCGGCAACGGCAACGATTACCTCGTCGGCGGCAACAATAACGACTCGCTCACCGGCGCTTCCGGTAAGGATACGCTCATCGGCAATGCTGGCGACGATAATCTCAACGGCGGCAAGCATGGCAACGTGATCTTCGGCGGCGCGGGCAACGATCGCATCTACGGCGGCGATGGGCTCGATTCCCTCGACGGCGGCGATGGCAATGACCGCATGTATGGCAATACAAGCCCCGATATCATGCTCGGCGGCAATGGAAACGACACAATCTACGGTGAAGCTGGCAATGACAAGATCGACGGTGGCGCAAACAACGATCACATTTTCGGCGGCGCGGGTAACGACTCGATCACGGGCGGTGTCGGCAACGATGTCATCGAAGACCAGGACTCAACCGTCGATACGATCAACGGCAACGGCGGCACCGACTCGGTTCGTGCTGACCTGATCGACCTGCTGATCGCCGTGGAACGCCCGCTGTAGGACCGGAAGTGACGAACAACTTTCTCTCATGGTCACGGGCGCAAGTCCGGGGATGACGTGCAATTCCCGCGGAAATTCGCATAGCCGCTTGCGGCTCAGCGCGATTTCAAGAAGAAGTCGGACTATCGGCGCACGCCGCCTTTTTCCAGTTCGCGGGCGTGTTCGATGCTGTATTTGGCCCAGGGTTGCGCTTCCAGGCGGGCTTTGCTGATCGGTTTGCCGGTGCCTTCGCAGATACCGTAGCTGCCATCCTGGATTTTGCCCAGCGCCTGATTGATATCGCGAAGAAGGTTGCGATCTTTTTCGACGAGTCCGAGGGTGAATTCCTGTTCGTAGTTGTCCGTGCCCATGTCCGCCATGTGAACCGGCAGGGTGGAGAGGTTGGATCCGCCGCTGGACTGAAGGGCTTCGCGTTCCATGGAACTCATATCGCCGACGAGTTCACGGCGTTTGGCAAGTAACAGGCCGCGAAAGTGTTCCAGTTCACGGAGGTTCATGCCCGCCTGGTTTTTGCGAGGCTTGCCGTCTGTTGGGACTGGTGTCGGCAGGATGACAGGCGCGGGATGGTTCATCTTTTTGTTGGAGGAATCAGGCATCGTTTTAACTGCTTTGATTGGAGTTTTAGCCGGCCGGGCCTCGACCGCCTTGACGACGGGTTTTGCGACAGTCTTGGCGGACGGTTTGGCGGAAGCAGCGCGTGTATCGCGAGAGGAAGGGCGAGAGGCACTGACCTTTTTGCCTGAAGTAGTCTTCTTCATTGCGATTCTAAATACGGGGTGATCCCGCTTCCTGTTTGGAGACTGTCGCTCCCCAACCGCCGAATTCGCCAAATATAAGGGATGACCTTAAGTAAGTCAAGAATTGTAAAACATTGGCCTGAGGGAATTTAAGGCGAGAATGACGCTTATCCACCGCCGCTTCCCAGGATATCCTCCTGAGGCGTGGTCATTCGGTTGGGATCGAGCGCCTGAGCCAGAACGGATTCATCCAGGATTTTCGACTGGATCGCAATCTGGCGGATTGTTTTTCCAGTGCGCAGGCTCTCCTTGGCGATCTCGGCGGCTTTGTCGTAGCCGACCAGCGGCGCCAGGCTCGTGCCCATTGCCAGGCTTTGCTCGACGAGGCTTTCGCAGCGTTCCTTGTTGGCGGTGATGCCGGCGATGCAGCGGTCGGCAAAGACCTGGGCGGCGCGACTCAGCAGCTCGATCGACTGCAAGAGGTTGTACGCCATCACCGGCATCATCACATTCAGCTCAAAAGTGCTTCCGAGTCCGCTGGCCGCGAAAGTGATGGTCGCATCGTTGCCGATCACCTGGGCGGCCACCTGCAGGACCATTTCGCACATCACCGGATTGACCTTGCCGGGCATGATCGATGAGCCGGGTTGGGTTGCGGGGATATTGATCTCCCCGACCCCGCAGCGCGGGCCGCTGGAGAGCAGGCGAATATCGTTGGCGATCTTGGTCAGCCCGATCGCAATCGATTTGAGCTGCCCGGAGACTTCGACCATTGCGTCCTTGGCGGATTGAGATTCAAAATGATTGTACGTTTCACGAAAGGCCATCCCCGACTTTTGAGAAATCACCCGGATGCAATGTCCGGCAAATTCCGGATGCGAATTGATGCCCGTTCCCACGGCCGTTCCACCCAACGGCAATTCGTGAAGCGCCTCGATTGCCTTGCCCGCGCGAACGCCCGCCAGTTTTGATTGCGCTGCATAGCCGCTGAATTCCTGGCCCAGGCGGATGGGCGTCGCATCCTGTAGATGCGTTCGACCGATTTTAACGATCGAATCAAACTCCGCCGCTTTGCGGCTTAGCGCGATCGAGAGATTTTCCAAGGACGGAATTAAAGACTGTTTCATCGCCATCGCAGCGCTGATATGCATCGCGGTGGGGATGACGTCGTTGGAGCTTTGCTGCGCGTTGACGTGATCGTTGGGATGGATCGGCGATTTGCCGCCGCGCCTGCCGGTCGCGATTTCATTGGCCCGACCGGCGATCACCTCGTTGGCATTCATGTTGGTCGAAGTGCCGCTACCGGTTTGAAAAATATCGACGACAAACTGCGAATCGAGCTTGCCGTCGATTACTTCCTGCGCGGCCTGCTTGATGAGGTCTTCCTGCTTTTCATCGATCAGGCCCAGATCGTGATTCACCTCGGCGCAGGCCCATTTGATCAGGCCCATCGCGCCGATAAAACGTCGCAAGAACCGCAGATCGGAAATCGGGAAATTTTCAACCGCCCGCGCGGTCTGCGCGGCGTAATACGCATCAGCGGGCACCTGCATTTCGCCCATCGAGTCTTTTTCGGTACGTTCGTTGGCCATGGTATACCTCGTTCAATAAGCGCCAGGCTAAGATTGTCATGAATGCCCAAAACGAATGATAGTCGGGTTGACGGCTGCAGAATGAAATCCATTCTTCGCCGGCTGACGCGCGAATATGGGCCGCGGCCGTGGAAATGTCAGGGTAAAGGCGTCGATGTTCTGGTCGATACGATCCTTTCGCAAAATACATCAAACGCCAATAGCGATGCGGGGTATCGGCAGTTGCGACGGCAGTTTCCATCATGGAACCAGGTGGCCAATGCTCCGGTCGAAGAAGTCGAACGGCACATTCGCGTGAGCGGGCTATCGCGCATCAAGGCACCGCGCATTCAGGCGATTCTTCGACAGATAAAGACCGACACGGGCAGGATCGATCTGCAATTCCTGGCCGAATGGGAGCCGCAAAAGGCGTACGACTATCTGACGAAGTTCAAAGGCATTGGTCCAAAGACAGCATATTGCATATTGATGTTTTCGTTCGGCATGAAAGTTTTTCCCATCGATACGCATATTCATCGCATCGCGATTCGACTGGGTTTGATCGATCCGAAGATCAATGCCGGGCAGGCATGTGAGCAGCTCACGCCGGCCATTGCGCCGGATGATCGATATTCGATGCACGTGCTGCTGATCACGCATGGCCGCAAAACCTGCCGGGCGATCAATCCAAAATGCGCGGAATGTGTGCTGCTGGATATCTGCCCGGAGGGACAGCGGCGCTACGGAAGGCCCTGCTGAAACCGCTCCGCGTCGGCGAGCAGTTTTTCAAATAACTCGCGCGTGCCATGCTGATCGCACCAATGGCGGATATAGGAGAGGTCGAGCTTGCCAAATTGAACTTCCATGACATTTCGCACATCGTCAACATCTTTTTGCCGCTTGCCGTGAAGCGACCATCGGAGCTTGGTAATCATGACATCTTCAACGGTTGGGATGCATATGTTTCGGGAACCAATAACTCCAACCTTGCGACGTGAGAACCGAAGTTGATCGTGGGGATCGGTGCTGAGGAGAAAAAATTCGATAAGAAAAGCCGTCTGTTGGTGTCTTAACCGATAACGTGTGGTCGCGGTAATGGTCTCGAAGGTCATCTGTGGGTCGAGAACAAAGTCAGCGCCGATTTCGTTGGCAAGTTTTGCAATGGGGGTATCGCCAAGCTGTAGCACGAAGTCGGCATCTTTGGTTGAACGTGGCTCACCATAGATGTTGCTGGAGAAGGAGCCGACGACCATATATGGAATGGCGAGCCGATCCAGCGCATCAATGACTCGGGTAACAGATTCAACCGCTGTCATTCGGGCCTCTCGTGACGCTGCGACATGGCCAGGCGCCGACGTAATTCTTCGAGCACCTGCTCAGGAGTAAATTTGGGGTTATCCATGCGAATCCCTGCCATGGTAACCGAGGCGGCGTAATCGAATAACTCAGCGCCGGCCAGGAATTTTTGTGGGAAGGTCATCCTCTTTGCCTGTTCGATATCTTCGCGATGAAGCTGAGCGATTAATTCCGGTGTTGGTTCCATGGATGGATTATATCACAGCATCGGACTGATCGCTGCAACACATGTCTTGAGCGCGGGGATGGGATTATCTACATCGCCTTCGTATTCAATCACCAATGGGCCGGTGAAATTGATCTGTTTCAGGGTCTGCATGAGTTTGGACAGATCGAGATTGCCTGTGCCGATGATGACATCTTTTGGAATCCGCGCACGATCGTAAACGAAGTCCTTGATATGAATGCCGTGCAATCGGCTGGCGAACTGTTCGGCCATCTGCACGGGGTTTTGCTTGGCGTCGATGGCCCACGCGGTATCGAGATGCAGGCCAACGCGCGAACTGGTGCGGTCGAAAATGCATTTGAGAATGGTCGAATTACCCAGCCAATCATATCCGCCGTGGTTGTGAATGCCGAGTTTCAGGTCGTATTGGTCGGCGAGCTTTTCGATATTCCGCAAGCCATCAAACATGGCTTCGGGCGCAAAAGTGAAGCTCATGTTTTTGACTCCCGCGGCCTT
>DASZXJ010000111.1:0-10018 GCA_035545895.1 Tepidisphaeraceae bacterium
ATTTGCGAAGCACTCTATCGTAAATTCCCAACCCTGCTCGAAGGTGATCTGACCAAGATTAAATCGGCAGTTGTTTCACGACGCACCTGCGCTGAAGTAGCCAAGGAAACCGGTCTGTCGGATTTGCTGATTATCGGCAAGGGAATCAGCTCGCGCGAGGCCATGCCCAGCTCGCTGGCGGCCGCGGTGTATGAGTCCATCGTCGCGGCTATCCATCTTGATTCCGGTTTCGAAGTCGCCAAGACGTATATCCTTCGTACGATGTCCGCCAAGATCGATTCGATTTCTTCCAATATCCACCAGGAAAATTACAAAGCCGTTCTCCAGCAGCATGCCCAGCGCATGCTCTCCGCCACGCCCATGTACGAATTGCTTGATGAAAAGGGTCCCGATCACAGCAAGTGCTTTGAGGTATGCGTCGCGATCAACGGCCGGCGTTTCACCAGCGCCTGGGGGCCCAGCAAGAAGATGGCCGAGCAAAAAGCCGCCTTGCTGGCGCTTGAAGAAATGGGTGTCATGGAAGCATCCGAGGTGGACGAAGCCATCGAGCAAATCGCAGTCGAAGAAGAACCGTGAAACAGGTCGATTCAACGCAATCCGGGGGTTTTGCCGATTCAAATTCCCGTGTGCGTTTCTAATTGCCTCTTTGGGCCTGCAGTCTAAGATTTGTTACTAACGGCTCAATGCCAGGGAGCGAGTAACGATGATGTCGCAGTTTTACAACAATGCCAAAACCGCACTATTGCTCGGCCTGATGACGGGCTTGATTCTGGCGGTTGGTTCGATTTGGGGAATGCAGGGCTTGCAGATCGCCATCATTTTTGCCGCGATCTCGAATATCGGCGCTTATTTCTTCAGCGACAAAATTGCCCTTGCTTCAATGCAGGCCCAGGAAGTTGGCCCGGATCACGAGCTTTATCAAATTGTCGAAACGCTTGCACAGCGCGCAAATCTTCCCATGCCGCGCGTCTATGTTTCTCCGCACATGGCCCCCAATGCGTTTGCCACCGGCCGTAGTCCGAATCATGCGGCTGTTTGCGCGACAGCCGGGCTTTTGCAGATGCTCAATCGTAATGAGATTGCAGGCGTGATGGGTCACGAACTGGGGCACGTATTGCATCGCGATATGTTGATCCAGACGGTGGCCGCGACGATTGCCGGGGCGATTAGTTTTCTGGGTTACATGTTTTATTGGGGCGGCAATCGACGCGACCGGGATGTTAATCCAATCGTTTTGATTCTGACAATGCTCTTGGCGCCAATCGCGGCCAGTCTCATTCAGATGGCCATCAGCCGCTCGCGCGAATTCAATGCCGACCAGGCTGGCGCCGCGCTTTCCGGCAATCCGATGGACCTGGCGACCGCCCTGGAGAAGATTCATGCTGCCGCAAATCGGATACCGATGAATGTAAATCCTGCGTTCAATAGCCTGTTTATCGCAGAACCACGCAGCGCGATGCAGTCGCTGGCGACGCTGTTTGCGACGCATCCCCCGCTGGAAAAACGCCTGTTGAACCTGATCGGCCGCGAAAGCACGGGCATGTTTGGATAAAGACAACGCGGCCCTCTGGGCCGCCGCTATACATGTTTAACAAGGCGCTTTGGCTGGGTTCATTCGCTTGCGATTTCGCGATCGCTCGTTAATCTTTGTCGTACTCTTTGGACGGAGCAGTTTCACGGATGAAACGCCTCTTTTGTTTACCGGTTTATATTCTGTTTCTGGGTGTTTGCGCCGCCACGGCCCGCGCTGATCTCACAGCCAATATTCGATCGCTGCTGGGCGATAAGGTGCTGTCCAAAGACCAGGTCGGAGTCGTGGTCGTTTATCTGGGAAACGCAGAAGGATCGGACCGGCAGATCTTTGAATACAAGAGCACGACCCCTCGCATCCCGGCGAGCAATCTCAAGCTGATCACGACGGCTGCAGCCATCAACCAATTGGGCGCGGGGTTTCAATTTAAGACAACGCTAGCCGCGCGTGGCCCGGATATCGCGATCATCGGTGATGGCGATCCCACATTAGGCGATGCAGAATTGCTTAAGAAACTCGGCTGGGGAACGGACACGGTTTTCAAAGCGTGGGCGGAGATGCTGCGACAACGCGGCATCGTGCATGTTCGCGATGTTTATGTCGATGACAGTATATTTGAGCAAAACTTTGCCCATCCCAATTGGTCCGCCGATCAGGCCCATAAGAGATATCAGGCTCAGGTAGCAGGATTGAATTTCAACGCCAATTGCCTGGATTTTTATCTGCGAACGACCGGCCAGAATCAGGTGGTCGATTTTCGCGTCGATCCACCAACACATTTTGCGGCAATCGCAAATGATTGCATAACAGGTGGCCGCAATGCGGTTTGGCTTTCGCGGCAACTTGGCTCCAACTCGATTGTTCTGCGTGGCGAGACGAATGTAAGCAATGATGTGCCGGTGTCTGTAACAATTGACGACCCGCCGATGTTTGCGGGGACTTTCTTCGCCGAGACCTTGGAAGCCAATGGGATTTCAGTGACCGGCAAGGTCGAGCGCGATCGGACGATTCGGGCAGCCATCGCCTCCAAAGGACCGGCGACTAATCCAGCCGGTGCCTGGGTTCCGGCGGCGATCCACACCACGCCGTTGTCCACGGTCCTTGCACGCGCGAACAAGGACAGCATGAATCTTTATGCCGAATCGATGTGCAAGCGTGTAGGGGCATCCACTACCGGCCAGCCGGGCTCATGGGAGAACGGCACTGCCGCAGTGGGCGACATGCTCAAAAAACTGGGGATTCCCTCGACCGAATTCAATCTGGACGATGGGTGCGGCCTTTCCAAAAAAAACAATATCAGTCCCAATGCGGTCGTTCGTGTGCTCGAACACCAGTTCCACAGCAAAGATTGGCCGGTGTATCTGGCCAGCCTTTCAGTGGGGGGGATGGATGGGACGCTGGAAAACCGTTTCCGCGATTCGGACCTGAAAGGCCGGGTTTTTGGCAAGAGCGGGTATGTTGCCGGAGTCCGGTCCCTTAGCGGGTATGTGAAAACACGCGATTCCCAGTGGTTTGCCTTCTCAATTCTGATGAATAACCTCGGCGAAGGCGAGGCTCAGGCAAAGGTCATCCAAGAGCGGATCGTGCAGGCTGTCGATGCCGATTCCGCCCATAAATAAGCGGGTCCGATAGCGCTAAATACCTGTCATCTCAACAAAATAGGTTTCGCATCCAGAGGGGTTTACGTGTAATCTTCCTGCGCTTTGCCCGTCTGATGCCAGCAGATGCGTGTAATTGGAAGCCGGCGGGATTCGACAGACAGGCGCTAATAAATCATTACAAGGAGTTTTTGACTATGTCACGATTACTTCGTTGGTCCCCGTGTCTCGCGCTTCTGATGGTTGTGGGCTGCATGCATGCCAACCCCGCCGACCAGCTCACCGGCATGCCCGCCGGCACGGGTTTCATTCTCCGCACTTCGCATGGCGAAGCGGGGGATCATAAATATAGCGTATTCCTCCCGCGTGACTATTCCGCTTCCAAGCGATATCCGACAATCGTCTTTTTGCATGGCATCGGTGAATCGGGCAGCGACGGCATCGGCTGCACAACCGTCGGCATCGGCCCGGCAATTGCGCGTCGAAATGGTGAATTTCCTTTTATCGTGATCTTCCCGCAAACCGGTTTTGACTGGTGCACCGAAAACTCCGAGCACATCATGCTCGATGCCCTTCGCGATGCGGAAAAGAATTACGCCATCGACCCCGCCCGCATCTCGCTCAGCGGTATGTCCAGCGGCGGCAAGGGAACCTGGGTGTTGGGCGCTCGCCACCCCGAGATCTTCTCAGCCTTGGTGCCCATGGGCGGATTTTCCGCAACCGACGAAGTGCCTCGCCTGACCCGTATTCCAACCTGGGTGCTGCATAACGACGGCGACTTTGTCGTCGGCGTCGGCAACTCGCGCGAAATGTATCAGCAGATCAAGGCGGCTGGCGGAAACATTCGCTACACCGAATACAACGCCGGCGGTCACAACTGCTGGGACCAGGCCTACGACGAAGGAGAACTGTTTACCTGGCTTCAGGCTCAGCGTCTGGGTCGGTAAACCCGATTAGCCATTAAAAAGCAGAAGAAAAGAAGTCAATCCGATTTCTTTTCTTCTGCTTTTTGGTGCGGGTGCAGTTTGATGTGACATGGCCTTTCCATGCCGTGCAAAGTACCGCATCGGCCGGAAAGCCCATGTCACAATAAACTCTCCTTTTTCTTCAAACTGCACCAGTATCTGCTCTTTAATGCCCTGGGCACCATCGGACTTTTTATCTTGCCAACGACGTTATGATGCGGATGATGGTCCCCGTGATTAGATTCAGTCGGGTATTGCTTTTGATGCTTCTGGTCGCTGGTTGCGCGGAAAATACGCGCCAACCGGCGGTTGGGTCGCATAGCCTCAGCAGCGAAACCTGGGCCTTTGCCGGTGAGCCGGGGCGGACCATCCATACCGAGCATTACCTCATCCACACGACGATTTCCGATGAAGAGTTTCTCCAGACGCTGACCAATGTGATGGAGGGCGCGCTGACCGAATATCAGCATCTGACGCCCGGATTACCAGTATCTGATCGACCCATGGAGTGCTACATATTTTCTCGCCGTGCGCAGTGGGCGCAGTTTACCCGCGATCATACCGGCGCGGATGCGGCTGTTTATCTGCAGATCAATCGCGGTGGGTACACCGTTCATGATTGGTTTGTCGCTTATCTGATCGGCGATGCGGGAACGTATGCGGTGGCTTCGCATGAGGGGTGGCATCAATATGTCGCCCGCCATTTCAAATCGCGTTTGCCTCCATTTTTAGAAGAGGGAATCGCGACGATGTTTGAGAATATTTCCTGGTACACCACTCGGCCGCAGTGGAACCTGGATTCCAACCCGAGCCGCGCGGACAAACTTCGCCAGGCCATCGAAAATCACAATCTTTGGCCTTTAGAGCAGCTTTGTACGATGCATGCAGGCGATGTAGTTACGCTGAGCGGTGAACGGATCGAAACGTTCTATGCTCAGAACTGGGCGTTTGCTCAGTTCATGTTGAACGCCGAAGGCGGACGTTACAAACCCGCAATGCAGAGAATGCTGGCGGAACTCGCCAGCGGCGAGGCGGATGCATTCACCGGCCGCCGCAAGGTGCCCGCCGATTCGTGGGACCCGCGAACCGTCAAACCGCTGCTCGAACATTATTTCGACATGACCCTGCCGCAGATCGATCAGGCGTATCAGGCGTACATTCACCACATCGCCTCGCGCGCCAGGCCGTCTCATTTTTCCTCTTGATCGCCATGAATCGCAGAACGTGTTATTTCGCGGGTCGAGTGCAGGGGGTCGGCTTTCGGTATACCACGCAAAACATCGCCATGCAGTTTAACGTTCGAGGATATGTCCGAAATACCGCGGACGGCCGGGTCGAACTGGTGATGGAAGGCCCGGACGATCAAATGGACGGCGTGATCGCGTCGCTGCAAAGCCGCATGGGCGAATACATCAAGTCCGTCAACATGCACTCATCACCGGCAACGGGCGAGTTTGAACAGTTCTCCGTTCGCGGCTGACACATGGCTTGCAATTCCGTCCGCCGGACGGAAAATCACCTCCCGAATGTACCGAACGCTCGTTATCCTGCGACACACCTTCCTGGAAGCAGTTGTTCAGCCCATCTATTCCCTTTTGCTGGCGCTGGGCGCAGCTATTTTGCTGATATTTGCAGCGCTACCATTCTTCACCCTTGGCGAAGACACGGTAATGTTCAAAACCGTCAGCCTCGACGTCATTCTGCTGTTTGTCTTGATTGCCACGCTTTTTGCCACCAGCAAATCGATCTTCGAGGAAATTGAAGATCGCACAATGCTTACCTTGATGAGCAAACCTCTCAAACGCTGGGAAGTGCTGCTGGGTAAATATCTTGGCATTGTCGTGTCCGCGGCGCTGGCGGTTGCGATACTAGGCGTGGTCATGGGGATGGGCATCTGGTGGCGAATACCCACGGACTACCAATTCAATGTCCGCAGTCTTGACGAGACGGAGATTCGCAGACTCTGGGAATATCGCCGAATGCACCTGGCGGGGTTGTATCCGAGCCTGATTCTGGTCTGGCTGCAGATTGGTGTGCTGGCGGCGATCAGCGTGGCGATCTCAACGCGGGTTTCGCTCGTGGTAAATTTACCGGTGGTTATCATTCTCTATATCGCGGGCAACCTCACTCGCTTCCTCGATCAGGCGGCCGCCACTCAATCGTCCATCATCGCGCGAGGCGTCGCATCGGCCATGAGCGACCTGCTTCCGTTTCTGGCGGTGTTTGATCTGCGGCAAAAGACGGTCTACGACCGCATCGCCTTGCCCGGCACCGCATTCGCCGCCGACGTCAATGCCGTTTCATTGGCCGAAATCTGGCGATATGTCGGCATTGCGTGGTTATACGCCCTGGCGTATGCGACTTTCGCGCTTAGCGCGGGTATGCTTTTATTCCAGAGTCGCGAACTAGGCGGCGGTGAAGGGTAAATTTGATGTCGGTCAGCCGTGAACAGTTCGTCCAGCAAGTCATCGATGTCGTTCGCGTAAAGTTCCCAGTCGCCAAGGTCGCCCGAGCCGAACAGCCTTTCTCCCTTCAGGTGAATGGGCAGATCGCATCACTTGAAAATCTATATCGAAGCTCGGCTCTGCATCCGGATCGCGCCAAGGAAATGATCGAACAGTGGATGCTCGAACTGGTGCGAGCCTCCGAAGGTCCCCCGGACCTCAACAGCAGCTTTGAAGAACTATCCGATCGATTGCTGCCGATGATCCTCCGCGAAGACCAGGCGGCTGCGGGACCCGCGCCAATGGTCTATCAGCCTCTCGTAGCGGGTCTTATTGTCGGCTACGCGATCGATGGTCCGCGATCATTGTGGTATGTGACCAAACCCACCCTTGCCCGCTGGAACGTCGAACTCGATGCACTGCACGAACTGGCCTTGGAAAACCTCGTCGGTCGCAGTGAAGCCATTGCCGCACAAGCTGCCCAGGATCAGGACGGCAACGTCAATCTCATCCTTTTTCAGACGCTCGATGGTCTGGATGCCAGCCGAATCCTGTTGCCGACGCTGCACGAGCGATTACGCGAGCATCTGGGCAGCCCATTTGTCGCGGGCGTGCCCAATCGCGATATTTTGCTCTGTTTCCGCGATGAGCCTGCCAATGTCGAGCGCCTGCGCCAGCAGATTCAAACGGATTTCGGGCAAATGCCCCATCCGGTGACGGATCGCCTGCTACTGGTGACGCCCGATGGCATTGCGCCGCACGATTGAGCTTGGGCGCTTTCCACTGACTGCCTGCTGCCTTAAAATCCACCTCTCATGTTATTTGGAATTTGTACACCCGTCGAACATTCCGCCGCCGTCCGGGCGGCTGGCTGGGATTTCGTCGAAGAACGCGTCGATCAATTGATCCAGGGCCTGATTTCCGATGATCAGTGGCAGGGCGGTGCGCGAGCGGCCAAGTCGGTCATGCCGATTCTTGCCGCCAATGTGCTGGTTCCTCCGGTTCTCAAGATCACCGGCCCAGAGGCCGACCCTCAGCGGTTGCTCGAATACATGAAACTCGTCGTTTCGCGATCCGCAAACATGGGAATCAAAACCCTTGTCTTCGGCAGCGGCGGAGCACGCAACGTGCCCGATGGATTTGATCGCAACCACGCCAAGGCCCAGATCATCGACTTTCTCAAAATGACCGCACCACTCATCCAGGCGCGCGGCATCACCCTGGCGATCGAGCATCTGAACCATAAGGAATGCAACATCATCAACAGCATTTCCGAAGCAATGACCTACGTGCGCGAATTGAATCATCCCAGCATTCAATGCTTGGCGGACACGTTTCATTTCTGGCTGAACAGTGAATCGCTGGATAGTCTGGCCGAGGCGCTGCCGTCGATCGTGCATGTGCATGTATCCGACCGTGATCGCTCGGCCCCGGGCTTCAGCAGAAAAGAGGACTACCGTCCGTTCTTCGCGATTCTCAAATCGGGTGGATATTATGGACCGATCAGCGTCGAGGCCAACTGGCCCGACATGCCGCAAACCGCGGCAGGTGTTTTGGAATACATCAAAAAACAGTGGAAAGAAGCTTGAGTGACCACGACTATCTGAAAGGAAGATAATGACCCTTCAAACGCTCAAAATTGGAAAGGAACGGCTCGTCGTGTTACGGGAAAGAGACTACAAAAAATTGCTTGCTCAAATTGGCGCGGAACATGAACTGGACGCTAATGACGCAGCCGAGAGCCGCAGACGCATGAAAGAACCCGGTGGCGTGACGTTATCGCAGATGAAAAAGAAGCTGGGCTTATGAGCTTTCAATTGATTATCAAGCCAAGCGCCCAACGGGAAATTGAGCGGCTTCCTCGTTCGCTCCAGCGCCGGATGATAGAAGGAATCTCTCGTATACAGCAAAATCCAAGAGGGCAGGGCTCAGTCAAACTGGCAGGTATGAAGTTTACCTAGCGGATTCACGTTGGCGATTGGCGCATTGTGTATGAAATCCAGGATGAGTCGCGAACTGTCTACGTGACCATCGTCGCTCATCGAGGCGATGTCTACCGATAGCCTGATTTATAATGGATTGACGCGAGCATGCGACGATCTATGATCCTGCTCGTTTTATTTTGAATGACCCTAGAAATTCTGAGGAAACATGTCACACCGAATTTACAACTTCAGCGCCGGCCCGGCGATGCTCCCCACCGAAGTCCTGGAAAAATCCGCTCAGGCTCTGCTTGATTATCAGGGCAAAGGGTTTGGCATCGCCGAAGTCAGCCATCGCGGCAAGGAATTTGACGCAGTCGCTGACGAAACCATCGCCCGCGCCAAGCAACTGACCGGCGTCGGTGATACGCACGACGTCCTGTTCATGCAGGGCGGCGCCACGCAGATGTTCACGATCATTCCGATGAACCTGCTCAATGGCAGCGCTGATTACCTCGTCAGCGGCGAATGGAGCAAAAAAGCCGCGTCGGTTGGTAAAGAGGTCGGCAAGATCAACGTTGTCGCCAGCAGCGAAGCTAGCAATTTCGACCATGCGCCGGCCCAAAGCGAATGGAAAATGAGCCAGGGCGCTGATTATTTCCACGTCTGCACCAATGAAACTGTGCATGGTCATCGTCTGCCGGCCTGGCCGAAGCACCCAAACCTGATCGTCGATGCCAGCAGTGAATTTATGTCTCGGCCGCACCCCATCAGCGAATGCGCCATGGTGTATGGCGGAGCGCAAAAGAACCTGGGCCCCTCCGGGCTGGTCCTGGTCTTTGTGCGCAAGGACCTCTATCCAAAGCAAAAAAAGACCGCTTCCAAACTTTGGAGTTTCAAGGACCTGGCCGAGAGCAAATCGATGATCAACACGCCGCCCACTTTTGGCGTGTATGTGCTGCTGGAAACCTTTCGCTGGCTTGAATCCAAAGGCGGACTCGCCGCCATGGAAAAGATCAATGCTCAAAAGGCCAAGCTCATTTACGATGCCATCGACGAAAGCAACGGCTTTTTCAAGGGAACCGTCTCGGTCAAGGAGCAGCGATCGCACATGAACGTGACCTACCGTCTGCCCAGCGAAGAACTGACCGAAGAGTTCATCAAAACAGCTTCCAAGAACGGCATGGTCGCGCTCAAGGGCTACCGCACCGTTGGCGGCATTCGCGCGAGCATCTACAACGCCATGCCCGTCGAAGGATGCAAAGCACTAGCCGACTTTATGCGCGATTTTGCGTCGAAGAAGTCGTAAACGTTTTTGTCGCGGTCGTTTGTGCCTGAAATTACACCCGGTTCGGGGCAATCCACCTTCATTGCTTGATGTAAGACCTTTGCTCGCTCCATGTTGTGTTAGTTGGAGCTTAGCCCGCATGTTGCATTGGTGTTGGCCCTTCGGCTTTTGTGTCGGTTGACGACCGGTTGAGCTCAGATGTTATTGCACAGCGCCGTGCGGCGCAGCGTTTCGATCAGGCTGTTGTGCTCGGCCTTGTGGATCACCCGA
>DASZXJ010000112.1:0-13662 GCA_035545895.1 Tepidisphaeraceae bacterium
CTGGTCCGCACGTCTTTTTTTTGGGGGGGGGGGTGTTTTGTAAGATTGTCCATGTTCCACGCAGAACCGGAATTGCGCCAATCGTTCGCTTGTCGCGCAACATTCGCGGAAAATTTTTTTTGACTTTGCGATGGTCAATAACCTTTTAATGGGCCGATTGTTTGGCTGCAAATGAAGTGTTTTGGGCTTTACAAAGCCCACGGCGACGCCGTGGGCGTTTGGGGAAATACTCAGTTTGACCATCGGTAAGACCCCGATTGCCTGGCGGATGTCCAATCCGTCTACTGAAACGGTCATGAAACATTCCACCGTTGAATCGTTAGAGTCACGCCGGCTTTTGTCTGCTTCGGTATCGACGGGGCAGGTCAGTCCGCCAACGCGGTCTTCGGGAGCAGTTTCAACGAGTATCCAGCCGTATGTGCCGACGATTCGGAATGGGATCATCAACATCACCGGAACGCATAAAGCGGATGACCTGACCATCAGCCGGGAAGCCGGCAAGCCTTTGGTGCCGCTTACGGCGCGGTTTTATGCGCTGATTTCCTCCATCGGCGATGTGATTGTGGCGCGGGGAACAGCGACTGGCGCGTTGCTGACGCCGCCCCCGAGCGGCCAATCGGTTCAATCGCGAATTGTGGTTCCTTCGGGAAATTACATTCACATTCACGGCGGTGCGATTGATATTTTCGTTCAGGCGGGCGGCATCAATGGAATTTCCGTCAACGCCGGCGACGGCAACGACCATGTGGTGATCGCCAAGAATGTGAGATTGCCCACCACGCTGCTCGGCGGCGCCGGCGACGACACGCTCGAAGGCGGCACGTCCAGCGACAGCCTTGACGGCGGGGCGGGCGATGACGTGCTGTTTGGCGGACATGGCGCTGCCGACGACCAACTCGACGGAGGCACGGGCAACGATATTTTCTATGTCGATGTCGGCGACACCGTGACCCATAACGGGGTGACCACGTTCATCGATCCCTTGCATGTCGGTTTGGCGGATGGGGTAATTACAAAGGTCATTCTGCTATGACTGCGGTTTGCGATGGGTGAACCCGCCCCGGCGGCCGGATTACGGCTTTGACGATCCAGGATCAAACCCAAAAGTCGGTTTATTCGGATTGAGCCTGACGAGCGAAAATAAGTTTCTCCGAATCGACGCTTGTAAACAATTCACATCGATTCTTAATTGACGCAATATTGCCCGATTGCTAGGCTTTTTTCCGATCTTTGTAAGCGGGAGTGGAGGATATGCCACGCAACCGTCGCATTGTCAGGGCAAGTCAAAAAACGGTCAGCGAAGCATTGGAATCGCGATGTTTGCTGAGCGGCAATATTCACATGGTCGGTGTGTCGCTTGTCGATCAGAGCTTTAATCCAATCTCCACTCCCAGCGCGGGCAGCCAGGTTTATCTTAAGATTGATTTTACAACGGTCGGTCTGCCCGCCAACGCGACGTACAACGTTTCGCCGACGGTGAACGGGTACACCTCGTCTTTTCCTGTTACCTGGGGCGCTGGCAATCCAGGTACGGACAACTGGTCGTTCTATTACGGATTATTTCCGATCGTGCGAGGGACTGCCACCGCCAGCGCCACGCTCGATCCGCTGAACAATGTTGCCGAGACCAATGAGTCGGATAATACGGGGTCGATTACTTATACCGGGGTGCAATTGCCGTTCACCGGGAAGATGGCCCAGCCCATCGCGGGAGTCGCCGAGCGCACGTATTCGTATGCGAGTTACGTCGATGTGAATTCGTCCTCGCCGGGCTTTGCCGACTATCGAGGCGGGCCTCTTACATATGATGGACACGCCGGCATCGACATGACGGTGTCCAGTTTCACGGACAGCGACGCGGGCATTCCCATCATTGCGACGCTGGGCGGAACCGTCGTTGTCGCGCAGGACGGCTATTATGATCGCAATACAGGGGGCTCGTTTGATGCCGGCAATTATGTCGAGATCGACAGTGGCAATGGCTACCAGGAATATTATTACCACTTGCGCGAAGGGTCCGTCGGCGTGCAGGTGGGGCAGACGGTGCAGCAGGGGCAGGTCATCGGGTTGATGGGCGCTTCGGGCAATGCGTTTGGCGCGCATCTGCATTTTGAAATGCAAAACGGCGGAGCGTTTGAGCCGTTCCAAGACCCGTTTACCTATTGGCAGAACCCCGTGCCATATCAGGGCGACGTGGAAGCGGTCATCGATTCGGGCATCACCAATTACGATCCGAGTTCGATTCTGAATATGTATGAGCGCCCGCCGGAATATCGGAATTTCAAGCAGCAGTCGGGGCAGACGGCTTACGCGTGGTTTAAGTACGATTCGGCGGCGGGCGAGCCGGTGTCGATCACGTACTATCGTCCCAACGGCACGGTGTATATAGCGGCGAACTTCACCTCATTCGACAACGCCGGGGGTTACACGTATGTCGGCCCTCCGCTGCCCAGCACGCCGGACCTGGGAACCTGGCAGGTGGCGTTCAGTCTCAACGGAAAGGAGCTGGCGCGTAATTCGTTCACGGTTGGCGCAAGTGGTGCTGCCGCGGTGCGGGTCGATTTTGGTTCCACGTTCATTGCCAACAATCGCGAAACGCCGATTGATGGCGGGACGTTTGCCCAGGGAAATTCGGCGACGACGCTCAATTTGACAGTCACCAATTACGGCAACTTTTCAATGTCCCCCGGCAATCTGACCCTGCCTGCCGGCTGGACTGTGGTCGATGGCCTGGCGCCGACAATCGCTGCCGGTGCGACCGATACGGTGAGCGTTAAAGTCGATACCAGCATGGTGGGATATCGTTACGGATATCTGTCGTTCACGACCAATGATCCCAACGCGCCGACCTATTCATTTGCACTGGAAGGGACAGTTAATCCCACGGCTGCAACGCCGGCGGTGTCGATTTACACGCGCAATAGCGCGGCATCGGAGACGGGATTGCAGCCCGGCGTGGTGCGCGTTCGTCGCACCGGCGATACGTCCAGCTCGCTGGTGGTGAATTTGAACATTACCGGCACGGCCGGCAATGGCAGCGATTACTCTACCGTCGGCGCGACTGTCACGATTCCGGCCGGCCAGAGCACGGCCTCGGTCATCGTCACGCCCATCAACGACAGCTCGCCCGAATCGACCGAAACCGCCATCATTTCGCTGGGCGCCGGGTCGTATGTGGCGGGGGTAAACAATACCGCGACGATCAACATCGCCGACAACGACTCCACCGGCACTGCAAGCATTACCGGCACGGTTTATCTCGATAAGAATTTCAACACCTATCAAGACAGCGGCGAAGGCGCGGTGCAGGGCGTGGTGATGTTTCTGGATAACAATTCCAACGGCGTGCTTGACGCCGGCGAGCCACAAACCACGACCAACGCGAGCGGCGTCTATACGTTTTCGTCCCTCCCGGCCGGTTTTTACAACGTCCGCGCCAGCAGCACCGCGTACATCCTGAGCACGCCGGTCGGTGCATATTCCGTCGCGACCGGCCAGACGCTGACGGTAAACCTGGGCGCGTTTCCCATTTCCTTCACGGGCACGGGCAACGATGATGTGTTCACCATTGCACCGGCAACTACGAACAATCGCGAACTGATTACCGCGGGTGGAATCACTTATAACGCGATCCGCTCGCAATTGCCGTCACTCACATTTAGCGGCGCGGGCGGCAACGACACGTTTACCATCGATGCCTCGATGCTATCGGCTCCGCCGGGCATTTTCTCAACGACGCCAATCACTTGGTCAGGCGGCACGGGAACCAATTCCGTCACCATCGTCAATACCAGCGCATCGCAGGACCTGAATGTGCAGGCGAGCCAGCTTGCAATCGCCGGCACGACGGTTTCATTCACGGGCACTCAGGTCATTCTCGATGGGACGTATGGCTCGGCAGTACCGCTCAACAGTCTGACCGTCGGGTCCGGCACGGTGTCATTGGCAACGAATAAGAGCCTGGCGCTGAAGGTCGGCACGGTTTCGCTGAGCGGGACCGGCTCGCTGAATCTCGCGAACAATGACATGATTGTGACGGGCATGATCGCTGACAGCGTTCGCGCATTGCTGGCTGGTGGTTACGCAAATGGTGCATGGACGGGCACGGGGATCAACTCGTCGGCGGTGGCATCCGTATCTGGCTCGACCCTGGGCTTTGCGCTGGCGAGCGATATCGGTTCGCCCGCGACGTTTGATGGCCAGCCGGTCATCGGCTCAAACGTGCTCGTGCGCTACACGTTGGGCGGCGATGCCAATCTCGATCGCACGGTCGATCTGAGCGATATGATCTATTTCGCGCCCAACTGGTTCACCACCGCCAATCGTTTTTCGCAAGGGGATTTCAATTATGACGGGACGGTGAATGCAAAAGACCTGACGATCCTCGCGCACAACAATCAGCAGCACATCACGCCTCCCTCGCCGGCGGCACCGCTGGCGCAGCCGATTGAAATTGCTCCAGCCGGGCCGGCTCTGGAAAGCAATTCGACCGTATATCTAAGCGATCTCACGCCGACTTCCGCAGTCAATGGCTGGGGAACATTTGAAAAAGACCGCAGCAACGGGGAAGCGGGCTCACACGATGGTCATGGGATCGCGCTGAACGGCAAGTCATATGACAAGGGCCTTGGCGTGCATGCCGGTTCGACGATTGTTTACAATCTGGACGGGAAATATTCGCAGTTCCTTGCTGATATCGGTGTGGATGATGAAGTGGGAAGCAAAGGATCAGTCGTCTTCCATGTTTATGCAGACAACAGGAAAATTTACGACAGCGGCAAGATGACCGGCAACAGTGTCACGCAATCCGTTGGTCTTGATGTCGCCGGAGCCAGGCAACTCAAGCTGGTCGTCACCGATTCTGGCAATGGCAGGGATTTTGATCACGCGGACTGGGCCAATGCCCGGTTGCTTTTGCAGCAGGCATCCAATACTTCGATGGCGGCGGTGACATCAAGCACGGGCAACAAACGAACGGCCAAACTGTCTGATTTGGTCTCGACCGTGCCAGTTTAGGGCTGGTTTAACGCATAAAGGGCCGCAATTTCCGGGATTTTGGGCCATTTTTCGAAATTGCCCGCGAATCCCATTTTCTTGCACAAAACTAAAAATCCGAAGGTAAAATCCCCGGTTCGGTCACCCATTTACGCATGACGTTTGATCAGAGGTCAAAGAGAAATTGCGACGATCGTTTCCTCGTTGAAGCGCTCGAGCCGCGTTGTTTGATGTCCGCGCACATTCCTCACGCATCGCCGACCTTCCGCGTCGTTACGCGCAAAGGCAGCACCCAACCCGCCGCGACCGTCGGGCCCAACGGTTTTACGCCGGCGCAAATGCGTCACGCCTACGGATTGGACGACATTTTCCTGAACGGCAATCTCGCCAACGGCACGGGCCAAACGGTGGCGATCATCGATGCGTACGACAATCCAAAGTTTGTGAGCAGCAGCAACGCCGCCTATGCGACAAGCGACCTGTTCAAATTCAACCAGCAATTCGGGTTGCCGCAGTTTGGAACGCCCGGCGGGCCGACTTTTACCAAGGTCAATCAGACCGGCGGCACGAGTTATCCAGCGGGCAGCAAAACATGGGGCGAGGAAATCGCGCTCGATGTCGAATGGGTTCACGCGTTGGCGCCCGGCGCCAATATTGTTCTGGTGGAAGCCACGAACAACAGCCTGGCCAATCTGGTGACGGCCGCGGTGGGCTGGGCGCGAACACAGATCGGCATATCCGTCATCTCCATGAGTTTCGGCGGCACCGAGTTTGCCGATGAGACAACGAGCAGCTACGACGGCAAATTTACAACACCCGCCGGGCACAATGGGATTACGTTCCTGGCGTCCACGGGCGACAACAGCGCGCCTGGCGGATATCCTGCATATTCCCCCAACGTGGTCGCCGTCGGTGGTACAACGCTGTCTCTCAGCGGCGGCAACTACGCCGGCGAAACCGGCTGGAACAAGAGCGGCGGCGGAATCAGCGCCTACGAAGCCAAGCCATCCTATCAATCATCCGTCACGCAGAGTTCGACCCGTCGCACGATTCCCGACATCGCGTTCGATGCCGATCCCGCCAGCGGCGTGCCGATTTATGACTCGTACAGCCAGGGCACGGCCGCGCCATGGATCAAAATCGGCGGCACGAGTTTGTCGGCGCCGGCGTGGGCGGCGTTTATCGCCATGACGAATCAGGTGCGTGTCGCCGCCGGCCTGGGGACATTGAACGGCAGGAACGACACGCTCCCAATGCTTTATTCCATGCCGCAATCGAATTTCCATGATATCACCAGCGGCAACAACGGATTTGCCGCCGCCGCCGGATACGATCTGCTGACCGGCCGCGGAACTCCGCGAACCGAGCCTGTGCTTGGCGATTTGCTCAGCGGCAAGCCGACCATTCCCGATCTTGCTGCGACTTCTGATACAGGCAGCAGCGCATCGGACAATCTCACCAAGCTCAGCACGCCTCATTTTGTCGGGCTCGCGCCCAGCGGCAGCACGGTGGAGATTCTGTCCGATGGAATCGTCGTCGGCTCGGGCCTGGCTGCCAATGGAAGTTACGACATCGCATTGAGCACACCCCTGACCAATGGCCAGCACAATATTACATCTCGCATCGGTGCGATCACATCCGCGGGAGCCGTCAGCGTCAACATTGATCTGATTGCTCCAACAGTGACCGGCTCAACATTCTTCTATGATACGGGTCATTCTGTTCAGTTTGATTTTTCTGATGATGTGTCGTCTTCAATGTCGCCTGGCGCTGCGACCGTGACCGCTGTGGGCGGCGGACCGAACCTGGTCGCGGGATATGGTTATGGCCCGGGAAATAGCGCGACGTTCCAACTGCCCATTTCGATGAGCGATGGCTATTACAACGCGAAACTGATTGCCTCTTCGGTTGTCGATGCGGCGGGCAATTCGATGGCGGCTGACTTTATCTTTGGCTTTTTCGTTCTTGGCGGCGATGCCAACCATGACGGGACGGTCGATCTGACCGACATGATCGCATTCTCCCCCAACTGGCTGACCGGCGGCAAGACATTCAGCCAGGGCGATTTCAATTATGACGGCACCGTGGATGCCCGCGACCTGACCATTCTTGCCAATCATTGGCAGCAGACGCTACTTTCGTAATGTTGGACAGCATATTTGTGACGGCATATTTGTGATGGGGCGAAGATGAAAACTGGCAGGGTCAAGGAAAACAGAGGTGCAATCCCCGTTTTTGCCGAGGCATTGGAGTCGCGTCGATTGTTGACGACCCTGCCGTCGGGGTTTCTTGAAACGCGGCTGGCACAGGGATTGGAAAGCGTCACCGCAATGACGCTCGCGCCGGACGGCCGCGTTTTCGTCTCGCAGCAAAATGGTGTGA
This sequence comes from Tepidisphaeraceae bacterium, assembly GCA_035545895.1. GTDB lineage: Bacteria > Planctomycetota > Phycisphaerae > Tepidisphaerales > Tepidisphaeraceae > DASZXJ01. The sequence goes on from DASZXJ010000112.1 coordinate 7,378, forward strand.
TTCGCGTTATCAAGGACGGCCAGCTTCTGGATCAGCCGTTTGCATCGCTTTCGGTGGGGCTGAATCTTGAGCTTGGATTGCACAGTCTCGCGTTTGATCCGAACTTCGCCGCCAATCACTACATATTCGCATTCCTCACCACGCCGGACCTGCAAAACGTGATTGTGCGCCTGACCGCCGACGGCGACGCCATGGTGCCGGGCAGCCAGACGACCATTTTTTCGCTCGACGCGTTGTATACATCGATCTTCCACCAGGGCGGGGCAATGAAGTTCATGCCCGATGGCACGTTGCTGATCAGCAACGGCGACGAGGGAAATGCCTACCAGGCGCAGCTGCTTGGCTCATTTTCGGGCAAGATGATTCGGATCAATACGGATGGGTCGATTCCGACGGACAATCCATTTTACAATCTGCTGAGTGGCGACCTCCGATCGATCTGGGCGCTGGGATTGCGCAATCCGTATACGTTCGACATCCAACCCGGGACGGGGCGAATCTTAATTTCCGATGTCGGTGAAAACACGTGGGAGGAAATCAACGAAGCCGCGCCGGGCGCCAATTTCGGCTGGGCAACCACCGAGGGCAACTTTGATCCGCAAGCCTATCCTGATTTCACGAACCCGCTGTACGTCTATCCGCACGTGCCGACGGGCGGGGCCATCACCGGCGGGGCGTTTTACAACCCGGCCGATCCGTCGTTTGGATCGCAATACGTCGGCGATTACTTCTTCTGCGATTTTGTCAGCGGCTGGATTAAAGCGCTCGATTTCAGCGGTCCCGCGCCGCAGGCGGTCGATTTCGCCACCGGAATCAGCGGCCCGCAATTCACCACCGTCGGGCCCGATGGAAGTTTGTATTACCTGGAATACAACACCGGATCGGTCTGGCGCGTGCAACTCGCCGAGGGGTTGCTTCCTGCGATATCCAATCCGCCAGAAGATAAAACGGTTTCACTCGATGAGCCGGCAACATTTAACGTAACCGCTTCGGGGCCGGACATCACTTATCAATGGCAACGCGACGATCAGGACATCGACGGAGCAACCGATCCGGCCTACACCCTGGTTTCCCCGGCCATCGAAGATGATGGCGCGCAGTTCCGTTGTGTCATCACCAATCAATATGGAACGATCACTTCAGACCCAGCCACGCTGACCGTATTAAACAACCACCTGCCTTCAGCAACGATCCTGACTCCGGCGGATGGCTCGACCTACATCGCCGGCGACACAATCGACTTTTCCGGCGAAGCACTCGATGCAGAAGACGGGGCGCTGGGCGCGGCTGCATTTACCTGGAAAGTCGAGTTTCATCACCACACGCACATTCACCCGTTCATTCCCGATACATCGGGAATCAGCAGCGGCTCGTTCATCATTCCGACCAATGGCGAGACCGATTCGGATGTGTGGTACCGGATTATCCTGACCGTGCAGGACTCGGCCGGCGGAACCCGGACGGTATTTCGCGATATCACACCGATTACTTCGCAGGTGACGCTATCGAGCAATGTGCCCGGCCTGCAGATCAGCATTGATAGCCAGCCGCAGGACACGCCCTATACGTTTACCGGAGTGGCTGGAATCATCCGGGCGATTTCCGCGCCGGCGTCGCAAGTCATCGGTGGGCAGGAATACGATTTTATCGGCTGGTCGGATGGTGGGGCGGCGACGCATGACATCTCAACGCCGGCTTCGAATGCCAATCTGGTCGCCACTTATGTTGATGTGACAGCGCCCACCGTCAGCCAGTGGACCTTTGGCTGGGATGATCCGATTCATCCGCAGTCCATCAGCGCGCAGTTCAGCGAGGAGGTGAGCGGAATCGATTCGGTGGATGATATTTCGATCATCAATGCGGATACGTTGCAGGCGATTCATCCGGTTTCGTTCAGTTACGATCATGATACACACATCGCGCTATTCATCATGCCGGCATTGATCGATGCGAATTATTCCGTAACGCTGCCAGCCGGAGCGGTGCAGGATGGTTCGGGCAATTTGTTGGAAGAAGCATCGACATACGGGTTCTTTGTGCTGGGTGGAGATGCCAATCATGATCGCGCGGTCGATTTGCTTGACATGATGGCGCTATCGCCGAATTGGTTCAGCAGCGGCGCGACCTTTTCACAGGGCGATTTTAATTACGATGGGTCGGTCAACGCGAAAGACTTGAGCATCATTGCCAGAAATTACCAGCAGCATCTTGATCCGCCCCAGGTGATTGGCGCGGTGAGCTGGGACGGCGGCGGCGATGGAACAAGCTGGACCGATCCGCTGAACTGGTCAAACGATCAATTGCCCGCCGCGACTGATATCGTCACCATTGCATCGGGCGGCGGCGTGACACTTTCAGGTTCCCAGGCCCAGGTGAAGGAACTTCATAGTTCCGTTCCGCTGTCGCTCGATCATGCAACACTCACAGTCGGCGGTGATGTCACTTTGGACGCTGACACCTCTTTGCAAGCGACCACTCTCAACATCGACGGCGACCTGACGCTCAACGCGACGCTGTTGCTCAATAACGGCTACAGCAATCCCGCCAGCCGATTGGAATTCTTCGGCTCCAGGAACCGCAACATCAAAGGCGCGGGCACGATCAATTCGCAGACCGATGACAACCTCAGTTCCATCACCAATTCCACCCATGATCCCACCGGCGAGCCGGGCCTGAGCCTGATCATCGGCAGCGGCATTCATATCATGGGTAACGATTTGCAGATGAACTCAACCGTGGCGGGTGGAACGATTGTCAACAACGGCACGATCAATCTGGGGAGCGATCACACACTTAACATCAGCGGCGATTTCTCGCAGACATCTGCGGGCACGATCAACACGGTGTTGGCCGGCACAAACGCGGGAACCGAATTTGGCCAAATCGTCGTTTCAGGCAATGCGTCGATCGATGGAACGCTTTCGGTCGCGTTGGCGCCAACGTACGATCCGGATGACACGGTCAATTTCCCAATCATTGTTGCAGCAGCAGTCAGCGGAACATTCGCGACCTTCACCGGTGGCCCAACCCCATCAGGCAGATCATTGCAGATGCAGTACACCGCTGCGCAGGCAATCGTGGATGTCGCGCCTGTCCTTGCGGCACCGATGGTCGTCGCGCCCATGGACGTGCCACCCGCACAATATCTAAGCGACTTGACGCCTGTATCGGCCGTCAACGGTTTCGGATCGTTCGAAAAAGATCACAGCAACGGCGGCAACCACGGCAACGATGGCAAAGCCATCACGCTCAACGGCAAATCTTATGCAAAGGGACTCGGCGTTCATGCGGGTTCAACAATCATTTACAATCTCAACGGTCAATCCGCGCAATTCACCAGTGACATCGGCGTGGATGATGAAGCGGGCAACAAAGGGTCCGTTACATTTCAGGTCCTTGCCGACAACAAAAAGATATACGACAGCGGCAGGATGACCGGCAGCAGCGCGACCAAGTCGCTCAATCTCGATGTTTCAGGCAAAAAGCAATTGAAGCTGGTTGTGACCGATTCCGGCAACGGCAAGGATTTCGATCACGCCGACTGGGCGGGGGCGAGATTGATCAATCCGCCACAACCGAGTTTCAATACCGCTGTTCCAGTCACTGCGTCTCACGCAAAGAAAATCACCGATCTCATTTCAACACTCAACAGTTAGGCAGTTTCGAGAAGTTGGGGAAGCTGTTTCGAAAATACCGCGCACGCCCAATCTCGGATTTACGCAATTTTTGTGTTCTGCAATCGGTTTCCACCCATAGGTGATTCACGTAATCTGCGTTTTGAAACGAAGTTAGCGCGTTTTTCGCTTGAGTTGAACCATATCAACGCGGTATCACACGTACCCCAATCGAGCGGCCGCTTGCTTCAATGGTTGAAGTAATGAAGCAGGGAGAATTTGTAAAGCCCGACGGCTTTGTGGAGACATTTGTATCATGGGAAGAGAAGGCATTTCAAAGCGCCGCGCGAAGCGCTGCGCCAGGGTTCTGTTCGAAGCGGTTGAATCCCGCCTCTTGATGACGGACGTGCTGTCGTATCATGGCGGAGACCTGACCAGCGTCGGCGTCAATTCCAATGAAGTCCTGCTGACCCCCGGAAACGTTACCGTTTCCAGCTTCGGCAAGCAGTTCACCACTGATGTTCGTGATACGCCCAATTTGCAGGGAATTCCTTCTTCGACTCTGAACAGCACGATTGATTACACGTCTCCCAATGGCCAGGTCTATGCCCAGCCGCTGGTGAAGCAGAACGTGAATATCACGACCGGCGCGTTTCAGGGCGTGCATGATGTGGTCTTTGTCGCCACCGCGATGGACAGCCTTTATGCCATCGACGCCAATGGGGGAACGGTCCTGTGGAAGGATTCGTTCATCTACAATGCCTCGGGCAATCCCAACCCGCTGAATGCAAATCTTGCTCCGGGCATCACCGCGGCCCCGGGTGGATTCGGCACGGAAACCAACAGCCAGGATATTTCTCCGTGGATCGGAATCATCGCCACGCCGGTGATCGATCCGGTTGGCGGGTTCATTTATCTCACCGCAAAAACTCGCGAGACTCAGAACAACGATCAGACGCACCCGCATTACGTTTATCGCCTGCACAAGATCAACATCTCCAACGGCGCGGACACCAGCGTGGTGATCGGCGATACCACGCTGAATTATACCAATCCGAGCAGCCCGACCTACACATACAACAGCGGCCCTTATGTGCTGGGCACCGGTGATGGCGCGATTACGGTGAATGGTCAGTCGCGCATTTATTTCAATGCGGTTCGCCAGATGAATCGCCCGGGTCTGACGCTTTACAACGGACGCATTTACACCGAATGGGCCAGCCACGGCGACAACCAGCCTTATCATGGATGGGTCATCACGTTTGATGCAAACACACTGGCGACCAATGGTGTGTTCAACACCACGCCAAACGGCTCAGAAGGCGAAGGCGGCATCTGGCAGGGAGGCGGCATCGGCGCGATCGACTCCGACGGATACCTTTACGTCGAAACCGGCAACGGAAAATTCGACGGTTCCAACGGCACGAACCATGCCGGCGCCATCACCGGGCTGGATGCCAATGGATTCCCCATCAACGGAAACTACGGCGACACATTCCTGAAGATTGCCCTGGACCCAACGACCAGCGAAGGCAATCAGGGCACGAACAAAAATGGCTGGGGATTGAAGGTCGTCGATTACTTCTCGCCATACAACAACGTCGATCTCGATTCGGCCGACCGCGATCTTGGATCGGGCGGACCGATGATCCTGCCCGATTCGGCGGGCAGCGCTGCACACCCTCACTTGCTCGTAGGCGCGGGCAAGGAGGGCAAAATCTATCTGATCGATCGCGACAACATGGGCAAATTCGGCAACACCGACAACGTCGTGCAGACGGTCGGCGGCGCGATCAACGGCTCGCTGGACACACCCGCCTATTTCAATGGCCGGCTTTATTACACCGCGGGGTATGGCGGCACGGGCAGGAGCTGGCAGCTTACCAATGCGCAGATCAGCACCGCAAGCGGTGTGCAAAACACGCCGGACAGTTTCGCATTCCCCGGCACCTCGCCGGTCATTAGCGCCAACGGTACGTTGAATGGTGTTGCCTGGATGGTGGACAAGGGCGGGCAGCTCCGCGCTTACGATGCAGCCGACATCAGCCACGAGCTATGGAACAGCAGCCAGAACTCGGCGCGCGACTCGCTGGGCACGGCGGTGAAGTTCACGGTCGCCACTCCGGTGAACGGCCGGGTGTATGTCGGCACGGCTGGATTTTTGCTCTCGTACGGCCCGCCTATTCCACCGACGTCGGCGCCCATCGCACCGACGAATCTCTCCGCCATCGCGCTGGGCGCAGCCACAATTCAATTGAGCTGGTCGGACAATTCGACCAACGAAGACGGCTTTTCCATCGAACGTTCCAGCGATGGAATTAATTTTACGGTGGTTGGCGCAGCGGGTGTGAATCAAAATACCTTTCTGGATTCGGCCCTCTCGTCGCAAAGCAAATATTATTATCGCGTGCGTGCGTACAATTCGTTCAACACGCTGAGCTATTCCATTTACACAAACGATGCCAACGCCACGACACTGGCGGTCGGAACGCAGGTGCCGATCGACAAATACAATTTTGACGAGGGCGCGGGCGGATCGACTTCCGATGCGATCAGCGGCAACAACGGCACGTTGGCTGGGGGCACCCCGCCGACCTGGGTTCCCGGCAAGGTGGGCAGCAACGCGCTCTCGTTCAGCGGCACGGGCGCTTACAACAAGACCAATCAATCG